>JACQXP010000283.1 GCA_016208645.1 Candidatus Methylomirabilota bacterium
GATGAGATTCCGGCTGGTTGAGATTCACCGGCAAAACCGATTCCGGAAGAAGCCCGGGTCCAGAAAAGCAAAACGCCGGTCGGGAATCCGACCGGCGCTCGCGTTCAGGACGAACTGGTTACTTCTTCTCCTGCCCCTTGCGGACATCCGGGCCCTCGGTACCCTTGGGCTTCGGAGCGGCCGCGGAGGCGGTCTTCTTCTTGGCCTTCTTGCGAACATCCGGGCCCTCGGTGCCCTTGGGCTCCTGCTTGCGGACATCCGGGCCCTCGGTGCCCTTCGGGGCCTGCTGCTGCGCGTACGCCGGGGCGAGCACGGCCAGCGCCAGCAGGACGGCGGCGAAGACACTCACGTACTTCTTCATCTCCTACCTCCTCCAGTGATCGCTACAGGTTGGAGCCCCCGGGGGTCTCCCGAGGGCCTGGCAGCCCTGCGCTGCCTGTTCTGGACCCCGCGTCCGCGGCCGGCGGGGTCTCGGTTCTCTTGGACGGGACATCCCTAGGTGCAGGCGGTATGCCACTTCGGGATGTACCCTCCCGGCGTGACCAGTTATCCCGTCCAGTGCTCTGTTTTCGGGGGGTTTTGAGTCGTGCCTCATGATATCGCAACAAGACCGCCCCGCTACTCCTATGATGCTGGATACCCCAAAAAGGATTTGCCCACCCGAAAAGCTGCGAAGGGAAGTCCCCCTGAATTGAATGACCGTGCATTCATTTGTGAACGTGGAGACGTACGCGGGAGGGGGCCGGACACCGTCGAGGGCTGCGACCTACCCCGCCACCAGGATGAGTCCCCATCCAACGAGGACCGCGCCGAGCGGCGCGCTGAGCCTCCGGCCCCAGGGCATGTTCTTCTCCATCCCCATCAGCATCCCCAGGACCAGCATCCAGCCGAGATTGCCGATCCCCACGGCGAACATCAGGAGCATCAACGACCAGCAGCAACCGACGCAGAAGATCCCGTGATGGACGCCGAGGCCGAATGCCTGGGCATGGTCGCGCTCTCCCTGCCAGTGTTCCATGATGAAGCTCAGCGGCGAGCGGCACTTGTCGAGGCACCGGTATTTCAACGGGGTGAACTGGTAGACCCCGGCGAGCACCAGGGTTGCCGCACCGATAACCCACGCGTTGGCCTCGAGCCAGGGGCTCCGCTCGACGGCCTCGTGCAGGACCCAGTCCCCGGCGTAGACCAGCAAGCCGAAGAGCGTCCAGATGCCGAGATACCCGGCAACGAGCAGGATCACCAACTGCCGGGCGTCCGGGCGTCGCCGGACGATGGTGTGGAACAACGTCACGAGCGGCAGGCTGGTCGGCAGCATCATGGCAACGATCATCACGGTCCACCCGGCGACGAAGACGAGCATGAGGGCGCCGCCTCCCCGCACCTCCGCCAGTTGATGATGGCTGAGGAACCGGGCATAGGGGGATCGCCCCCAGACCCACAGGGTGAGCCAGGCCAGGGCGACCAGCACGACCATCAGGGTCGCGAACAGTCTTTGGTCGGTTACCTTCGGCCACATGACTCTACCCGTCCCCAGGCGACGAAGCGGAAGCTTCCCTGGACCGCGTTGTGGTTCTTGAGGTCAATGGTGAACCCGTACTTCGGAGCGCTCACCGTATAGGTGGATGCCTTGCCCACGAAGGCCGGGGATCCCGGGATGGTTGTGAAGACGGTGTCGTGCATCGCGGTAAATTGGCCCGTGGCTCCCTGGAACGGTGCCAGCTCCGCGTGAATGGCCTGGCCGATCTTCAGCGTCCCCTTGACCCCTTGGACGTCGAAGGTGATCGGCACCCGCTCCACGCCGGCCACCTCGCCGATCAACTGCGCGAGATCAGCGACCGGGCCGCCAAGCTTCCCCGTGAACACCTTCAAGAGCGATTCCTGCTGCTGGGGCGTCGCCTTGTCGTCCACGTACACGACCACTCGCCAGTTGCCCTTCAGGATATTGCCGGGGATATGGGCCAGGACACACAGGGTGCGGCCGGACACGTCCACGCCGTTGACCGTCCCCTTGTCAAAGTGCCACGCCAGGACCCCCTCGCAGATGCCCCCGTCCGGATCCTCGCCGACCCAGCACGGGCAGAGCACGTTACACGTGCAGACTTCCAGCAGGCGTCCTTCCAGTTGATATGCCATGGCGCACCTCCTGCAGCTCGCGCGCACCGGGTGTGTCGCGAACCGCCTGTCAGTCGTTCAGTCGCCGATGCTGGTCGAGGTTCGAGGTCGCCCTTACACGTGCCCGTCCTTCTTCCCCCGGATGTGGGCGGTGTAGATGATCCGGTCCTGCTGGGCGGGCGGGATGGATCGCTTTAGCCACGCCAGGAATTCCGGGGTGAAGAGCGGGTACACCGCCAGTTCATCCAGGGTCATGGACCGCCGGTCGAACACCTCGATGGTTTTGAAGCCGCCCTTCGCCGCCTTTTCACCGAACACCTGTTCGGTCAGTGTCCCGGCAATTCACCCGGTCCAGGCGGTCGGATGGTTCAGGACGTCCTCGGGCAGCTCGCCATTGACAAGCATGTCGGCCACGCAGAAGCGGCCACCCAGCTTGAGAACCCGATGTATCTCCCGAAACACCTGGCTCTTCCGCATGGTGAGGTTGATCACGCCGTTGCTGATGACCACATCCACGGAGGCATCGGGGAGGGGGATGGCCTCCATGGGGCCATCGATGATCTCCACCTTGGTCATTCCCATCGCATTGGCGTTGGCCCGGGCCCGCCGGATCATCTCCGGCGTCATGTCCAGGCCGATGGCCTTCCCCGTGGGCCCGACCTTTCGCGCGGTCTGCAGGGTGTCAATCCCCGCGCCGCTCCCCAGGTCCAGCACCACCTCGCCGCGCTGGAGCGCGGCATGCCGGGCCGGATTGCCGACGCCGAGGGCCAGCTCCACCGCGGAGGTCGGGAGACCCTGCAGCTCCTCAGGCGAATAGAAGCGCTCGGCCACCAGCCTGCCGTTGGATGCCACCTTGGTGTAGGTATCAATGATGGACTCTTTGATCTCCGTCTCGGTCAGTGACATGGCACCTCCCTCCTCTTCCTCACGCGGCCGTAGCGTCCCGGGGTTTGCGAGCCGTGAGGACGATCGAGAACACCAGCTCCTCGTGGCGGTGCGGCGGCATGATCTTCTTCAGGAACTCCAGAAACTCCTTGGTGAACAGCGGGTAGCGGGTCAGCTCGCCCAGGCCGAACGGCTTCCGTTCCGCCACGACGATCTCCTCGAATCCCACGTTGAAGAACTTCTTGAGCAGCACTGGCTCCGCCAGTGTCCCCGCCAGTCACCCCGCCAGGGCAGCCGGGCTCTTCAGGACATCCTCGGGCAGGGCCTCGGTCAGGATCAGGTCGCTGAGGGAGACCCGCCCTCCCGGCCGCAGCACCCGCATCGTCTCGGCCAGGGCGCGGCTCTTGCGCGTCGAGAGGTTGAGCACGCCGTTGCTGAGGACGACGTCCACCGACGCGTCGGAGAGGGGGATCTCCTCGATCAGTCCCTCCCGAACCTCCACATTGGCCAGGTCCGCCGCAGCGGCGTGTTGCTGGGTCCGCTCCGCCATTTCCGGCGTCATGTCCAGGCCGATGACACGCCCCCCCGGGCCGACGGCAAAGGCCGCCAAGAGGGTGTCGATGCCGGCTCCACAGCCCAGGTCAAGCACCACCTCACCGGGTTGAAGGGCGGCGTGTCCCACCGGGTGGCCGACTCCCAGCGCCAGCTCCGCCGCTCCGCGTGGGAGGCGGGCCAATTCCTCCGGGGCGTAAAAGGCCTCGGCCACCGCCGCGCGGTCGGAACGCACGTGCCCGTACGTGTCCTGAATGATCGCGCGAGCCTCTTCTTCGCGGAAGTACGGCATGGCTGTCCCCTCCTTTATCGTTTTGGTGAGCGCCGCGCTTTCGCTGGTCTGCTCCACCGGGAGGTTAGGCAGGTGCGCGATGTCCGATCACGCACGGATCGCCTGTACCTCTAGATACTCGGACTCCACCCTGGTAGTGCCATCGGTGGCTCGATTGTGCTCCGACCAGAGGCGTTCCAAGTCCCGCCGATACGCTGCCTGCGTGTCGGCCTCGAGTGCATCGAAAGTCCGCTGCGTCGGCCCGTAATACTGGCGCCAGAATTCGACGACTTCCGGCACCGCGAAGGGAAAGGTAAAGGTCATGAACCGCCGCTGAAAACGAAGCTCGGCAAGTTTTCCGTCAAGGCGCTGCTGGACGGTTGCCTCGTCGCCCCAAAGCACGGGCGGAGCTATGCCAGGGGGTGGCGGCACATAGGTGGATGTGGTCTTGAACATCTGTCCGATGAATCCTGCCGGGGCCCAGTTTGCCATTGCAACGAGTCCGCCCGGCCTGCAGACGCGGGTCAGCTCTCGGGCTGCCTTCTCGGGCTGCGGGGCAAACATGGCGCCGAACATCGAAACCACGACGTCGAATGCGCCGTCGGGATAGGACATGTCCTCGGCGTCGCCCTCGTCGAACTGGATCGTCAGCCCTTCTGCATTGGCGCGCGCACGCCCCGCATCGAGCACATTTGGGGCGATGTCGACGCCGGTAACGCTAGCGCCCGCTCGCGCTGCAGGAAGCGCCAGGTTTCCAGTACCGCACGCCACATCGAGCACCCGCATGCCCGGCCGTAGATCGAGACGAGCGACATACTCTGCGGCACCGCGTTCATACGACTTGGCGATCTGGCCGAAATCGCCGGCCATCCATGTCGCTCGCAGTTTCGATTTCAACGGCGCCATATCTGGTCTTGGTTGTTCCATGGGTTGCCTCCGTGGTGGTCGTACGGAATGAACTGCGTAACGCCCGGTTATGCCGCGCCGGCCGATCAGCCGCGGAGCGCCTTACGGATCCTCGCATCCAGATCCGCAGGAAGCGTCGCCTCGGGGAGCCGGGTCTTGACGAAGGAGTCGAGTTGCCGGCTGAACCGCAGCTTGTCGCAGCAGTCGAGGCACGCTTCCATGTGCGCCTCCAGCGCTTCCAGCGGCTCCGCGGAGAGCGCCCGGTCCAGGTACGCGAAGAACTGCTGCACGGCCTGCTCACACGTCAAACGCTTCATGCTTTCCATGTCCTGACCAACCCCTTCCGCTTGGCGCATTCCCACAGGGCCCGCTCCAGGATCTTCCGCCCCCGGTGCAGGCGGGACATGACGGTCCCGAGGGGGCACCCGAGGGAGGTCGCCAGCTCGCGATAGCTCATCCCTTCTGCGTAGACCAATACCAGGGGGACGCGGTACTCTTCAGGGAGCGCCAGGAGAGCCCCGCGCACCTCTTCGTCCGGGAACTGCCCCAGGAAATCCTCGTGAAGTCGGTCGGAATAGGGGAAGGGATCCTCCTGGGCGACGAGGTCGTAGAGGGAGAAGCGGTCCAGTTCCCTGGGGTCTGCCGTGAGGACCTCGCGACCGTCGGTCCGCTGCCGGTCGGTGACCAGGCGGCTCAGGATCTGGAACAGCCACGGGCGAACTTTGTCGGGGTTGCGCAGGGTGGGAAACGCCTGGAGGGCTTTGAGGTAGGTTTCCTGGACCAGATCCTCCGAGGTCGGCCGATCCCCCGTGAGGCGAACCGCCAGGCCGTACAGGTCCTTCAGGTGCGGCAGGGTGAGTTCCTCGAAACGCCTGAGGACCTCGGGTTCCAGGTGCGCCGCAGGCTGCCCGGCCCGCTTTCCCATTCCGCAGTCCCTCTCGGGGGAACTTCAACGGGGGTGTTGCCGTTCGGGAGATCAGCCGGAATCGGCTGATACAGGATACCAGATTATGTCGGTACTGATAAGACGGTTTCGTGGGGCCAAATATTCCCGGACGTTAGGCAAAGGCCAGATGGTATGGGTGGGCGGCGATGACTGAGCGGGACCGAGAGACATCTCTGCCATCCAATTGCCTTGACGGAGGGCAGGTTTTGGAATAGGCGTAGGGCCAGGGGATTTCCGAATGCGGAATGGGGAATGCGTGATGACGAAAAGATGGAGAAGACGGTGAAGCGACGATTGCCCTGGTATGGATGGGTGGGGATCTGTGCCCTCATCCTGGGTGAGCTGGGTCTGTTTCTCGGGGTCCTCGCGGTTCGGGTCCTGTTCTATTGCATCGCCTGGTGGGCCTACATCGTGCTGGCCGACGCCTGGGTGTGGAGGCGGCGCGGCCATTCCCTCCTCCGCGACCGGCCGTGGGAGTTTCTCGTCCTGGCGTTCTGGTCCGTGGCCGCCTGGAACCTGTTCGAGGTGTTCAACTTCCGCCTCCAGAACTGGTTCTATGTCAATGTGCCGACCGATTTCTTCTACGGAGCCATCTTCACCTTCTTCGCCTACGCCACGGTCATCCCGGGGATCTTCGAGACCTACGATCTCCTTCGCGCCTACGGGATTGCCGACGGGGTGCGGATGCGGCCCTGGCCGATCCGTTCGTGGGGGCTCGCCCTGTCGGTCGCGGTCGGGCTGGCGATGCTGGTGAGCCCGCTCCTCTGGCCGCGCCATGCGTTTCCCTGGGTCTGGGGCTTCGCCGTGTTCCTCTGTGATCCCATCTGCTATCGCACCCGAGAGACTCGGACCAAGTCGTTGCTGGGCCAGTTCAAGCAGGGCGACCCACGGCCCTTCCTCCGAATGCTCCTGGCGGGACTCATCTGTGGCGGCCTCTGGGAGTTCTGGAATTTCTGGGCCTACACGAAGTGGATCTACAGCGTGCCCTTCTTCGAAGACTTGAAGTGGTTCGAGATGCCGCCCCTGGGCTTTCTCGGCTTTCCTCCTTTTGCCGTGGAATGTTACGTCCTCGTGAATCTCCTCAACCGGTTCCGCCGGGGCCGCGGATGGGAAGAGCCAGGCGAGAGAGGCCCCGGCCCACCGCGCCGCGTGGCAACGAGTGCGGTCATCATCGCGTCTCTCTTCAACGTCGCCGTGTACGTGGGCATAGACCGGGTCACGGTCCAGAGCTACATCCCCGCGTTGGCGGAGATCGAGGGGATACCCGGGGATCTGGTGGAAAGGCTGGCGCGACAGGGGATAGTATCGCCACCTGATCTCTTCAGGCGCACGGCAACGCCGGGGGGATTGGCCGCCCTGGCCCGACAGGCAGGAACCAGCGAGGGAGATCTCCGTTCGCTTCGCGCGGCGGCCGAGCTGGTTGACCTCAACGGGCTCGGCGCCCCGCATTACAACGAATTGAGGAGACTCGGCATCACGCGGGTCGGGGAACTGGCATCGCAGGACCCTGAAGCCTTGGCCATCCGGTGGCGAGCGCTTGGCGCTCCCAAGCCGCCCACCCTCTCCCAGGTGAAGGTATGGGTGCGGGCGGCACGCCGCCGGATCCTGGCCGAGGTCCGCTTTCCGCGAGTAGGTCCGGAATCCTCCGGGCCGCCCCCCCCGGATCGGTGACAGCGCGATCCGTGTCACCTCCGCCCCGTTCTTCCACCAGACGTGGTAGATCGGCTCGCGGAGCCCGGCCGGCGCCGCCACCGCGGTGAAGGCAACGATCCCGCCCCACGTTCGCAGTTCGTCGGCAGTGACCGTAAAGACCGGTTCCGCCGGCTCCAGCCGAACGACCGATCTGGTAAACGTGGCCCGGGTCAGGTGCAGGGGCACGGGCGGGATCCACCCGCGCAGGGGCCATAGGACGAGTCCGACGGCCGTTCCCCAGATCCCTGCACGGATCAACGCATCTCTCCACGAGGAATCCGGCCCCCGCCGGAAGACCGGGGCCAGAGCCAGCATGCTGACGATCCCACTCAAGAGGAGGGCCCATGTGCTTCGCACCCTGAGCAGCGGGAAGGCCACATTCAGCGAGGCGAAGAGTCCGAACCCGAACAGGACGATCTCCACCCACCGGAATCGCGCCCGGATCGCGCGATACCACGGATCGATCGTCGTGAGCAGGGCCGCGGACGCCAGCACGATGAGGAACCACACGTTCCGTGACGCCCGCGCCGCCAGTGCCTGCCGCGCCTCGGCAAAAACCACGCCGGCCAACCAGAGCAGGATGAGGTAGCCGACGAACCAGGGAAAATACTCGAGCCCCCGCCGAAAGATGAAGAGGGTCAGGAGGCCGAGCACCAGCGATCCGGCCGAGATGCCCCAGTTCTCTACCCAGCGGAGCCACGGATGTCGCGTCGTGATCCCGGCCCAGGTGTCGCGAAGCCTTTCGAGCCAAGTCGCAGTCGTCATGGTGATCCGTGAGGGACCGTCCGGAACCCGCGATGGAGATGGCTCATCTGTTCCATGCCGCCTGGCGAAGCTGGGCCATACGGCCGACTCCGCATACCGGGGTGCTTGAGGTCGTCCAGGGCTCGCCGGACTCCCAGAACCTGTGCCGGATCGGCCGGATTACTAATCAGGACAGCGATGGTTTTCTTGAAGGGTTTCATGAACGAGCGTTCCGGGTGTTGTTTTCGGTTCGTTTGGGTTGCCTCTTGACTGGAACGGTCGTTTGCCCTATTTTTCGAGTAGCCGCAGGGATCAGCGCGGAGCAGTCATCTCGCCATGGCGCGCGAGGGTCCTCACGCGGGTCGTCCAGCTCTCCCGCCTTTCTTCCTCCCCAGGCTCCATCACTGTGTCGTGTTCCGGGGACGGAGGTGGTTTTCTGATTCCCCGCCCGGGGAACACGAATTCCTCCACAGGCGTGCCTCCGTCCCGGATGTCCCTGCCGGAAGACAGTCTGCTCAACTTCCGGATGATTGGAACGATTCGATTTTAGACAGCAGTCCGGTTGAGGGAGGCGCGGGACGACACCGAGGGAATCACCAGCTTCTCGAGCCAGTTGCGGAGCTCGGACTGGCGGATCGGGGGCGACAGCAGGTCGTCGCCGATGGCCAGGTCCCAGCGCAGATCCTTGCGGTCCGGGTGGCGGCCGAGGGTTTCCATCCGGGCGACCTTGGCCTCCAGGTCCTCTCGGTCGGCGAAGAACCCCTCCCTGATCAGGGACTCGCCCCGGGCGAGGAACAGCCGGGCCATTTCGTACAGGTCATACTCGGGGTGATACTGCGTGGCCCAGAAGATCCCGTTCTTGTGCCGCACCTCCAGGGCCTGGACGGGGGTATGCTCGTTGGTCGCCAGGAGCCTCCCCCCCGGCGGGATCCGGGACACCTCGTCGAGGTGCATGATGAAACCGTCGAAGACGTCGGGTTTGCCCTCGTACATCGGGTGCGTGCGTCCCTCGGCGGTGAGACGGATTTTCCGGCCGAACCCCAGCTCGCGGCCCCGCGGATTCTTCTGCACCTCGCCTCCGGCCGCCGCGGCCGCCATCTGCACCCCCCAGCAGCTCCCGAAGCTGGGCCGGCCGACCTCGTAGACCTGCCGGGCAAACTCGATTTGCCGGGCGACCCGGGGGTCATCCTCGTATATGGTCAGGTTGGAGCCGGTCCAGATGAAGGCGTCGTAGGCCTCGATCCCCCCTCCGGGGAGGGAGGACCCTGGATCGGCGATCATAAAAACGTCGAGCTTCGCATCGGGGATCAGCGTCCTCAGCACGCGGACGTACAGATCGTCGGCGCCGGCCACCCCGGCGCCGGCCAGGGCCTGCCGGTTCTTCTCGGGATATCCATTGATGATGCAGATCGTGAGCGCCATGGAATTTTCTCGACGGGCCGTCAGCCCGGCCCTCAGGTCACTTCTCCATCTGCTCGATGATCCGTGCCAGGTCTTCGTAGCGCCGGCAGACGGCGTCGGCCGAGGTGGCCTGATCGCGGTTCTTGACCGCCGTGAAGAGGATGGCCCGGGCGCCCGCCGCCTGGGCCCCCTTCACGTCATTGTGGTCCCGGTCGCCAACGTGGACCAGGTGGGCCACGGGCACCCCGAGGGCCTCCGCTGCCTGATCAAACACCCGGCGATCCGGCTTGGAGCGGCCCACCTCGTCCGAGAAGATACACGCCTCGAAAAATCCGAAGAGATCCTCCCCCCGGAGGAGTTCCCGCAGCGCGCGCCCCGGGGAAAAGATGGCGTCGCTGATGACCGCCAGCCTGTAGCGGCCCTGGAGTGCTTCCAGCGCCTCCCGGACGCCGGGCACCAGCCGCGGGCGCACCGTGAGCTCCATGTCTTCGTGGAGCCGGACCAGATCCGCAAGCTCGCCCTCGGGCAGACCGAGTTGCAGCCCCTCCAGCAGCACGCCCAGCCGTTCCCGCACGGTCCAGGTGACGTGCCGGTCGTGCCAGACCTTGCGAAAGGCAGCGTCAACCACATCGTAGGCCAGGGTGACCTGGTCGGTCGCCACCCGATGATGGCGGCTCAGCGCCTGATGGACCAGGAAACGCCGCTCACCCTTCTTGGTGCGCATGCCCCGACTCGCCCGGATGGGCTCATCCGAGTCATCAATGAAGAGCGTGTCCCAGAGATCGAAGGTGATGGCCTGCACGGGTCTGGTCACGAGAGTCGGCTAGCCTGATCCAATGGAAAATTTAAAACTGACAACTGACAACGGACAATGAGTAACGGCACCGCCATGCAGCGCTGTCACCGCTTTCTGTACCAGTCGGTTGTCGGTTGTTCATTGTCCGTTTGGAATTGTTCATTGCCCCAAGGGGGCTCGCCGCGCTTGACGAGAGAGAACGGACGGTGTTTGAGGGGTGAGGTCCGGGGCGGGTCGCTGCGGCCCGACGCAGAATCGCGAACATCCCCCTCCCGGCACGGCGCGGAGTATAGGGGTGCGGGAAAGCCATGTCAAGGTGAGCGGATGCGGACAAGGACGGCGGATACGGCGCGCGGAGGGGGACAGCGTCGGGGGCCGCCCGGCATCTTTCGAGAGCGGGGGGACTGGGGATCAGGTCTTCGGGAATTCCCGATCCAGGATCTCGGCGATGAATCGCTCGATGGATACCGGGTAGAACTTCGCGTCCGGGGAAAAAATCACCCCGGTATCCAGGACCTCGGCCCGCATGAGATCGTCCATGGCCCGCTCGATCTGGGATCGGGGATCCCGCTCGGCCCGGATGATCCGCAGGTCGTCGCTCTCCAGTTGCACGTTCTGCCGGGCCGCGTACAGGAAGCTGAAGACGCGACCGACCAGCGTCTTGTCCATCAACTCGGGATCCTCGAACAGTTCCCCATAGGTCTGCCCCAGGTGGCGGGGGGAGAGGATCAGCCGAGGCGAGACCCGGATCCGTCCGCGGATCTCGACAGACCGCTGGCCCCGCTCCTCATCAGGAGCCACGAGGATGTAGGGGAGCACGTGGTACCCGGTCACGATGCCCGTGATGGGCTTTCGCAGGACCTGGGTATCCTCGAAGACGCGCTTCAGGTATTCCGGCTCGGGATTGGGTCCGAACATGGCCTCTGTTTGACGGCTACTTCGACAGACCGGATGGCGCCTGGCCGCCTGCGGCCAAGAGACTATCCAGGCCCTCCTGAAACGTCTCGAAGGGATAGGCCCCGATCAGGAGCTGGCCGTTGATCAGGCAGGTCAATGCCCAGGGCACACCCTAGCGCTGCCAGAGGGAGCGGATCCGCACGATTCGCTCCGGCTCGACCGCATCATTGGTCTGGAGGCGGATCGTGAACAGATGGGGCCCGCCCATCCCTTCGTGCATGGTGAACTCCGTGGAGACGTCCGTCTCCTGCCCGGGAGCCAGGGTCGTCGCCCCGACGACCGCCTTGGGGGGTCAGCACCCCTCCACCACATCCACGGGAGGGTA
>JACQXP010000284.1 GCA_016208645.1 Candidatus Methylomirabilota bacterium
CCAACTTCTCGACCGCGCCCTTCAACTGTTCGATGGCCAGTTGGGCCCCGAGCTTGATGCCCTCACCCAAGGCCGCCTGCCCCCCGGACAGCGGGCTCTGGGTGGCGATCTTGATGGTGCCCTTGGCCTCGCCGGCGAACACCGCCACTGGGATTACCAGCGTGGCCACCGCGAGGGCGACGATCACTGTCCGCCAGATCGAGTAGTGTCTCATGTTGCGCTGCCTCCTTGACGACAAGTCAACCCTCCCACGCGAACACGACACGCACGCTGCTTGTGCCTGAGCCATCACCCTCCTTTCCACACGTTGATCGATTCCTCCCCCGGCAGCCGCGGCCGCCGGATGACCCCGAATGGCGGCCGATCATATGCGGAACGCCCACCCCTGTCAAGCCACCTTCGAGCCCCGGGAGGCCCCGGCGCGGGCCCTGGCGGCCGCCACGCGCTCCCGGAACGCCGCGGCCGCAGCGGCGATGTCGGGAGCGGCCAGGATGGCCGAGATGACGGCCGGGGCCGTGGCGCCGGCGGCGATGACCCCCTCCACCGTGTCCAGGGTGATGCCGCCGATGGCCAGGATGGGCAGGCAGATGGCCGCGCGAACGCCCCGCAACCCCTCCAGGCCGCGGGGGGTGTACCCGGTGTCTTTGGTCCCGCTGGGAAACATGGGGCCGAAGCCGATGTAGTCGGCCCCCCCCAGGCGGGCCGCCTCGGCCTGCTCTGGGGTATGGGTGGACACGCCCAAGATCCGGCCCGGGGGAAGCAGCCGCCGGGCCGCCTCGGCGGGCAGGTCCTCCTGCCCCACGTGCACGCCGTCCGCCCCCGCGGCCAGGGCCAGGTCCAGGCGGTCGTTCACGATGAAGATCGCCCCCTGGGACCGGCAGAGGGCCTGGATGGCCCGGGCCTGGGGCAAAAGCTCGCGCAGGTCCCCGGCCTTGTCGCGGAGCTGGATCATGTCCGCTCCACCGGCGAGGGCCGCCTTCGCGATGCCCACGTGGTCCCGGCCCGGCGCCAGCTTCGGGTCCGTGATCACGCACAGGGTGAGTGAGCGTAGCACTACTGCTCCTGGAGGAGGCGCTCGAGAAAGCGGGTGGAGGTCCGGCCGGCCAGGAAGTCCGGGTGGCGCAGGACCTTCTGGTGGAACGGGATGGTGGTCTGCACCCCCTGGATCTGCGTCTCGTCCAGCGCGCGCTGCATCCGGGCGATGGCCTCCCCCCGGTCGCAGCCGTGGACGATCAGCTTGCCCAGCAGCGAGTCATAGTAGGGGGGAACCACGTAGCCAATGTAGGCGTGGCTGTCCACCCGCACGCCGGGCCCACCCGACGACCGGTAGTTCGTGAGCCGCCCGGGCGAGGGGAGGAAGCGGTCCGGGTCCTCGGCGTTGATCCGGCACTCCAGGCTGTGTCCGGTGAGGCGCACGTCGGCCTGGGAGACGGGCAGCGGCTCGCCGGCCGCGATCCGGAGCTGAGCCTTCACCAGGTCCAGCCCGGTCACCATCTCGGTCACGGGATGCTCCACCTGGATGCGGGTGTTCATCTCCATGAAATAGAAGTTGCCCAGCTCGTCCAGCAGGAACTCCACCGTGCCGGCGTTCCGATAGCCGGCCGCCTGCGCCACAGAGAGCGCCGCCCGTCCCATGGCCTGCCGGAGGGCATCCGTGAGGGCCGGGGATGGGGCTTCCTCCAAGAGCTTCTGATGGCGGCGCTGGATGGAACAGTCACGCTCGCCCAGGTGGATCCCCTGCCCGTGGCCGTCCATCAGGACCTGGATCTCCACATGGCGCGGATCGGGGAGGTACCGTTCCAGGTACACCGCCGCGTCGCCGAAGGCGGCCGCGGCCTCGGCCGCCGCCGTGGCCAGGGAAGACTCCAGGGCCTCGGGCTCTGCCACGACCCGCATGCCCTTTCCCCCGCCGCCGGCGCTGGCCTTGATGATGACGGGATAGCCGATGTCCCGGGCGACCCGCCTGGCCTCCTCCAGATCGCGGACGGGGTGCTGGCTGCCCGGCAGGACGGGGACGCCCTGGGCCGCGGCCATGCGCCGGGCCGCGGCCTTGTCCCCCATCATCTGGATGCTGGAGGCGGAGGGGCCGATGAACCGGATCCCGCAGCCCTCGCAGACCTCGGCGAAGTGCGGGTTCTCCGCCAGGAACCCGTAGCCGGGATGGATGGCCTCCGCGCCGGTGATCTCGGCCGCGCTGATGATCGCGGCGACCTTGAGATAGCTCTCCGCGGCCTGGGGCGGCCCGATGCACACCGCCTCGTCCGCCAGTTGGACGTGGAGGGCGTCGGCGTCCGCCTGGGAGAACACCGCCACGGTCCGGATACCCAGCTCCCGGCAGGCCCGGATGATCCGGACGGCTATTTCGCCGCGGTTTGCGATAAGAACTTTAGAGAACACTGGAGGGAGTGAATCCATCCTGAGTCCGCCTCAGGCGGGCTCCAGGAGGAACAGGGTTTGCCCGAACTCCACGGGTTGGCCGTTCTCGACCAGGATCCTGGCAACCCGCCCCTTGACCTCGGCCTCGATCTCGTTCATGAGCTTCATAGCCTCGATGATGCATACCACCGTCCCCTTCTGGACGAAAGGGCCCCGGCACCCTGGGCTGTGGCGTGCGGAACCCGCAATGGTGCGGCGGGAGACAGGGGGAATTCCGCCGCCCTCCGCCGGATCCGGACGCGCCGGCCGCCCTCCTCGACCTCCAGTTCCTCGACGTCGTTGCCCTCCATCAGGCGGAGGAGAGCCTTGAGTTCCTTGAGGTCCATCCCGACCTCCCTTAGCCCGGATTATTCGCGAACGCCTTCGCGAATAATCGCGGGAATGACCAAATCCCAATGACGAATGACCAATTGTGGATAGTATATCCGCGACGTCCCTTGACGGCGCGCGGTGCTGGCTCACCCTCATTGGTCATTGGAGATTAGGCCTATTTACATCACTCAACTAACCACGATCTTAAGTGGCGAGTCGAGTCACAGGACCACAACATCTTGCGACTAGTACTACAGCGGATCTTTTCTCGATCAGGATCGATTAGGAAGCAGCGCCAGGGTCTCCCGGTGGGACACGATGGTGACGACCATCTCTTCCGTGAGGTATTTCCGGGCCTCCCCGAGCTGGTCCTCCGACAGGAAGAACTGTTCGTAGGTCTCCGTGTCCATGAAGTGGTACTCTTCGCCGCTCTGGTAGAGGAATTGGACGCGCTTCTCCTCCAGGTCGGCGGTCGGCAGCTTCTCCTCGGTCCGGAAGGTCCGCTCGATGATGGCCCCGGTCCGGAGGTTCCGGAGCTTCGTCCGCATGAAGGCGCCGCCCTTGCCCGGCTTCACCCACTGAAAGTCGGTGACCACGAAGGGGACGCCGTCCACCTCCACCTTGATGCCCGGTCGCAAATCGCCTGCCAGGATCACGAAACGGTGCTCCTTCGTCGGCGAGCCCCTCGCGCCGGTTGGGGGCGCGCGGGGCGCGTGGTCAAATGTGCCAGGGCGGCCTGCAAGCCCAGCAGGTAGCCCTGCGGGCCGAATCCGCTCACCAGCCCCACCGCCACCTCGGCCGTCAGGGAATGGCGTCGGAATGGCTCCCGCGCGTGGATGTTGGACAGGTGCACCTCGACGACCGGCAGGCGCGTGGCCGAGATGGCATCGCGGAGCGCGACGCTGGTGTGGGTGTAGGCCGCGGGATTGAAGACCACCGCGTCCGCCCATCCCATGGCCATGTGCAACGCCTCGATCAGCTCCTTCTCGCCATTGTGCTGCTGGAACCGCACCTGGCAGCCCAGGCGTCGGGCCTCCGTCCGAACCCTTCGCTCGATGTCCGCCAGCGTGGTCGTCCCGTACACGCCGGGCTCCCGCGTGCCCAGCAGGTTCAGGTTGGGGCCGTTCAGAACCAGGATGCGCGCCACGGATCACCCGGTGACCAAAAACAAAAACGGCATCGCGCCTTGCTCGCAGGACGATGCCCGCGGTGGCCCCGCGGAGGGTGGGACCACCTGCCAGCCTACTGCTCGCCGAGTTGACCCAGGGCCTGGGCGAGGGCGTGTCGCATCTGCCCGCGCAGGCCCGAGGGCCTCGTCTCTACCCCCAGGGCCAGGTCGCCCGGCACGAACGCGAAGACGACCGGGTGGCTCGCGGCCCGGACGCTGAAACTTCTGGCTGCGCCCAGATCCAGTTCGGCCGCCAGGGCCTGGGCCTGACGCAGGAGGCCCGCGTATTCACCCGCCAGCGAGTCCAGATCCGCCTCCGGCGGAGCCTGGGCGATGGGGACCCCGTCCAGGTGCATGAGGAGGGCCCCGCGGGCCTGCCCCACCCGCTTGACCAGGTCCCCCACCGTGCGCGACGGATCGGCGATCATGGCTCTCGACCGGCCTCTCGATTCAGCGCTCGACGTCGCAGGGCCGCCTCACGGAAAGCGAGCAGCCTCTCCAGGAAGGTTGGGTCCGGCACAGCCCCTGCGAGGACCTCCTCCGGGACGGCCGGCGCGGCTCCCGGCTCGCCGTGGCCCAGTTGCAAGTAGATCTTCTCGGCCACGTCCGTGTGGCCCTGGGATGCGTAGAGGGCAGCCAGGGTTGGGCTGGCCAGCGGCTCGGGCTCCGGACTTACCGGTGGGGGCTCGGCCGCCGGAGCCGGGGTCGCCTCGGTCGGCAGGGCGGCCAGGCGCTCCTGCGTCTCGCGGTCCAGGGGATTGAGGCGGAGCGCTCGCTCGTAATGCAGGCGCGCCTCCCCCGAACGTCCCTGCTGCGCGGAGGTGTCGCCCAGGAGCCGGAGAGCCAGCAGGTTATCAGGCGCCAGCTCCAGGACGCGACGGAACTCCCCCTCCGCTTCTTCGAGTGCCCCCTGCTCCAGAAGGGCCCGTCCCAGAACCACCCGGCCGCTGACGTAGGTGGGATGCGCGACCAGGCCTTCGCGGCAGATCCGGATGGCCTCATCCAGGAGGCCCTCTTTGCGGTAGGCGTCGGCGAGCTGGGCGAAGACTCGCGACTGAGGATCCTTCTCGAGCTTGGCCGCGTGTCGTTCGATCTCCGAGGAGCGGTCAGGCCGCTGGGCCATGCCAACCTACATTCCAGGAATGAAAAACGGACAACCGACAACTGACAACGGACCATGGAAGAAAGAAGAATGCGGATGACCGGTTTTCCATTGTCGTTGTCGGTTTTTAATTTGCCGCATCTTACCGCCGCACGTCCTGGAGCGCGAGCCGCAGCTCGTCCCGGTTAAAAACCGGCGCGAACGTAACACTTCCCACCCCACGTGTCAATACGAATTGGAGCACGCCGTCGCGCGCCTTCTTGTCGCTAAGCATGTATGTTTCCAGGGATTCCGGCGACGGCAGCGGTACACCCGGGAGGCCGAAGCGCGTCAAGAGGTCCCGCAATCGAACCGCATCCGGTTCGGGGCACAGTCCCCGCCGGACCGAGAGCGCGACCGCCACCAGCATCCCGTGGGCGACGGCCTCCCCGTGGGTGATGGCCCCGTACCCCAGGGCCGCCTCCACCGCGTGGCCCACGGTGTGCCCGAAGTTCAGCATGGCGCGTGGGCCGGCCTCCCGCTCGTCGGCCTCGACGACCCGGGCCTTGATCGCGCAGGACCGCCGGACGATTTCCTGGAGCGCACCGGGATCCCGTGCCAGGATGCCCTCGGCCTGCTCCTCCAGCCGCTGGAACAGCATCGGGTCGGCGATCATGCCGTGCTTGACCACCTCGGCCAGGCCGGAGCGGAACTCCCGCTCCGGAAGCGTCCGCAGGGTCAGGACGTCCGCCACCACCAGATGCGGCTGGTGGAACGCCCCCATCAGGTTCTTCCCCTCCGGCAGGTTCACCCCGGTCTTGCCCCCCACGCTGCTGTCCACCTGGGCCAGCAGCGTGGTGGGGAGGTTGATGAAGGGGAGCCCGCGGTAGAGCGTCGCCGCCACGAACCCGGCGAGGTCCCCGATGACTCCCCCGCCCAGGCCGACCAGTACGGAGCCCCGGTCCAGGCGGGCGCGCACCAGCGCGCGCGAAAGACGGACCGCCTCCTCCAAGGATTTGCTCTCCTCCCCCGGGGGGACCGTGAGCAGGCTGACCTCGTGACCCGCCCGGCGGAGGGATTCGGCCGCCACCGATCCGTACGATTCCGCCAGGCCCGGGTGGGTGACGAGCCCGAGCTGCCGGCCGAGGCCCAGCGGCTGCACGAGGTCCCCGACCTGCCCGAGCAGGTCCGAGCCGACGTGAATGTCATATCCCCGGTTGCCGAGGTTGACGTGGATGGTATCCATCAGGCGCAGGCCGTCAATGCCGTCTCCAGCTCCCCCAGCGTCTCGAGCGACGCCACGGTCGCGTCCCCGATGCCTCGCAGGAGGACGAAGCGGATCTGGCCGCCCTGAATCTTCTTGTCGTACCGGACGAAACGCGTGATCTCTGCCGGGTCGGTGGGGAGTTTGATGGGCAGGCCGAAGGCCTGCAAGAGGGCCTTCAGGCGGCCGAGGTCCTCCCCGGGGCACATCCCGCGTTGGACCGACAGGGTCGAGGCCACCAGCATCCCCACCGCCACCGCCTCTCCATGGTTCGGCCCCCGGTAGAAGGTGGCGGCCTCCAGGGCGTGCCCCACCGTGTGACCGAAGTTGAGGAAGGAGCGGACGTCCGTCTCCCACTCGTCCGCCTCGACGATGGAGGCCTTGATCTCGCACGCCCGCTTCACGAGCCTGACCAGGACCCGGAGATCCCGCGACAGGACCTCCTCCACGTTCCCCTCGAGATAGGCGAAGAATTCCCGGTCCCGGATGGCGGCGATCTTCACCACCTCGGCCAATCCGGCGCGGAACTCCCGCTCCTCCAGCGCCGCCAGGGTTTCCACATCGGTGACCACCAGACGGGGTTGATAGAAGGCGCCGACCAGGTTCTTCCCCTCCGGGAGATTCACCCCCACCTTGCCGCCGATGCTGGTGTCCACCTGGGCGATGAGCGACGTCGGGATCTGAATCAGCGGGAGGCCGCGCAGATAGGTCGCGGCGGCGAACCCGGCCAGTTCCCCGGTGACCACGCCGCCGAGCGCGAACAGGGGCGACCGCCGCTCCAGCCGGTGCGTCGCCATCTGCCGGTAGAGCCAGCCGAGCCGCTCCAGCCCCTTCTCTTCCTCCTGTTCGGGGATCTCGATGCACGTGACAGCGAGCTTGGCCTCCTCGAGGACCCGGACCAGGCGCTGGCCGAAGCGCCGATTGTCCAGGGGGTTGGTGACCAGGATGCCCGTGCCGGCGAGGTTGAGGTCCTGGATCAACGTGCCCACCTCTCCCAGCAGGCTGGGGCCGATGATGACCTCGTAGGATCGGGGTCCGAGGACCAGGCGGAGGCTCTCGGCCATGGCCGGAAGGGTGGCGGTCGCCCCCTTGGCGACCACGTGATGCAGGGCCAGGAAATCCAGGATGTGCGTCACCACCTGATCGATGGTCTGCGCCGAGGCGTCCACGATCAGGTCCGCCCGGGCGTAGGCCTGCGCGCGCTCTTCCAGGAGGAGCCGGACCCGCTCCCGCGTGTCCCCTCCCCAGAGCATTGGCCGATCGTCCGTGGGGCCGATCCGCGCCACCAGCGTGTCGGGGTCCGCCGTGAGGGTGACGACCACGCCGCTCCGCTTCAGGGCCTCGAGGTTCCGCTGGTTGACGATGGTTCCGCCCCCGGTGGCCACGACGCAGCCCCTGCGACCTGCCACGCGATCCACCATGCGGGACTCCAGGGCGCGGAATGCCGCCTCGCCCTGGATGGCGAAGATCTGGGAAATGGGCATCCCGGCCTCGGCCGCGATCAGCGTGTCCAGGTCCAGGAAGTCATATCCCAGCATGACGGCCAGCCGCCTTCCGACAGAGGACTTCCCCGTCGCCATGAAGCCGGTGAGAATGATGTTGCGCTTGTTTCTCTTCATCGTCATGCCTTCGTCACCCGGCGCCTCGGTCACGAGCGGCGATGAAGTTACGGCACCCCCCGCAACCCGTCAAGGAGTATTTGCGGGCGACCGTTCGTGTTTTCAATAATTTCGGGTCCATGGCTTGGCAGGACGGGGTAAGTTCGAGGGGCCCGATGCGACCAGGCTGGTGGCTTGCGTCAGCGGCCACTTCCTGCTATAAGCCACTTGTCAGCGAGGTTCCTGAGACATGCGCGAGGCCGCCCGAGACTGGTATTGACGGGAGAGATCTTCCATCCGAGCGCTTGGATGAACCTCATATTCCGGAGGCAGTGACAGCGGAGGAGATCCCCGATTGACTGAAGCGAGCAAAGCCCTGACCGCGGTCCTCCACAGGGATGAATCATTCTGGAACGAGCTGGTTCGCCGCATCCGTTCGGTAACCGAACCTGAAAAGATTATTCTTTTCGGCTCGCAAGCGCGCGGCGACAACAAGCCATCCAGCGATATAGACCTTTTCATCATTGTCGAAAGCGAGCTGCCGCGATACAAGCGTTCTGTGCCATTCTATCGAGCACTTTCCGGTCTGGGCGTGGCCAAGGATATTGTTGTTTACACTCCCGAGGAGGTGGAAGACTGGAAAACGGCTAGTTGCAGCCTTGCGGCGACGGCATTACGCGAGGGCAAGGTGTTGTATGAGCAGCAATCTTGATGTTGCCCGGCTGTTGCTGCGCAAGGCCGAGTCCGACTTGGCAGACGTGCGGCGCACGCTGGCCAGCCAGGGGCCTTACGACACGGCCCTGTTTCATTGCCAGCAAGACGTAGAGAAATACCTGAAAGCATTACTGGCGGCCAATAGCGTCATTTATCCGAAGATCCACGATGTCGTAGAGTTGGCCGAATTGGCTGGGGAATTTTGCCCTGCCGTGCGGCAGTTGCCCTTCGACTTGGCGGAATTCAACCCATTTGCCATAACCATCCGTTATGACGATGTCGACGAGCCGGTCTCTCTGGCCATGGCGACAGAGATGTTCGCCAAGTGCAGTCAGGTTCTGGCCGTGATCGCGCAGACGCTGCCGGAAGAAATCCGCCCATGATGACCCCCTTCCGCCAGATGCCTGCCCGCGACAACTAGCTTGCTAGGTTAGGAAATCACACCCGCACCGGTTCTCCTGTCTCTGCCTCCGGCCCGCGCTTCTCGCTCTCATCCCGCATTCGGGTACCCTCTGGGTGTTCGCCATTCCGCATTGGGTTCCTCGTTCCCCGCACTTCCGGTTCCCCCTCACGCCTGACGCCTCCCGCCTTCCGTTTCACGGCTCTCGCCTCACGACTCTCGCCTCTCCCCGCGATTCCGCAATCCGAAATTCGCAATCCGAAATTCGAAATCTTCTTCACCTCTCTCCCCCTACCTTCGAGTGACCGGACAGCTAATGAGCAAATC
>JACQXP010000285.1 GCA_016208645.1 Candidatus Methylomirabilota bacterium
CCACGTGGGTGAAGGGGACAAGCTTGGGCTCGCCCGTGACAAACATCTCCACCGGGCCGAGCCGAGCCCATTCCAGCGCCTCTTCCTTCAAGGCCGGCAGGATGCCGAAGCCCGCCAGGGGCGCCCCCGCCCCCAGGCCGATGATCCCGCCGATCCCGGCCAGTATCCGGTTGAAGAACTGCCGCCGGCTGCCTCCTCCTTCTTTGCCATGCACTGTCTTGGCTTGCGCCTCTCGCTCCCTCACCTCGGTACCCCTCGTCTGATTCGCCATTGGTCATTCATCCGCGTCCCCCGCGCCTTCACCTTGGCTCCACCACCCGGATATTTACCCTTTCATTCCGTCCTTTGGGGTCCACGACGTACTTCCTGACCCGGGGGAGGATCTTCTCCATGGCCTCGACGTAGTACCGGTAGAGCGTCACGTCAGCGCCGTTCTCGCCGGCGCTCCGGCGGTACTCGTCCAGGATGCTGGCGAAGCGGGCCGCGTCCCCCCGGGCCCGGTTGATGGCATCCGCCCGGTACCCCTCCGCCTCGCGGAGCAGACGCTCGGCCTTGCCCCGCGCCTCGGGGACGATGCTGTTCCGGTACCCCTGGGCGTCGTTGATCGCCTTGGCCCGTTCCTCCCGGGCGCTGGCTACGTCCCGGAAGGCGTCGGCCGCCTCTTTCGGCGGGATCACCTCTTGCAGCGTGATGTTCACGAGCTGGACGCCGCTTCGGTACTCGTCGAGGGTTCGCTGGCTCGCCGCCTGCACGACCCGCTGGAGTTCCGTGCGGCCCACCGTGAGGAGATCATCCACCCGCGCCCCGGCCCCAACGGCCGTGAGGGAATGCTTGATGGCGTTACGGATCAGCGGGTTGGCATCGTAGTCCACCCGGAGGAGAAAGTCGGCCGGATCCTTCACCCGGTACTGGACGATCACCTTGAGGTTCACGATGTTCTCATCCCCGGTGAGAACCTGAATTTCCTCCGAGGGATGGAGCCGCAGGCCGTGCTCCGGCGGGGTCACGCCGATGCCCTCGCGGCGGATCTCCGAGACATTCACCTTGTCCGCCCGCTCGATCGGCCAGGGGAGCCGGTAGCGGAGCCCCTCGCCCGTGCGGGGTCGAACAACCCGTCCGAAGCGGCGGACCACCGCCTCCTCACCTGGGTTCACCACGTAGACACCCGAGAGGAGGTACAGGGCCGCCAGGGCGGCCAGGGTGATCTTACCCAGGTGCGGGCTCTGGAACAGGTGCGCAAAGGCTGCCTGGATGTCCCGGCCGGCCGTGGCCCCGGGGCCCGCAGCCAGACGCCGGATGGCCACCGCAATACGGTGAGAGGCGCTTTGAAGAACTGGCACCAGGATGCGCCGGATAGCCGCGAGGCGCCTCGGAGGCTCTGCGTCCGGCGATTCCTCGTTCTGCCGCGGCTCGTCGCTCATCGCTTCACCTCCCGACCCGGGGACCCTGGGGGTGCCCCCGCCTTCGGGGACGCGGGCTCTGAGGTCGCGGTGGGAGCGGCCGCCGGCCGCGGCGCAGGAAAAAACCTGCCGTGGCGGCAGCCACCGGAATCGTGGCGGCGACTTGAAACCGGAAACCGCATTTGTCGCGCTGGGCAGCAATCCCAACGACCCC
>JACQXP010000286.1 GCA_016208645.1 Candidatus Methylomirabilota bacterium
ATCTAGCTGATTTCATCCTGGAGCACGACCTGCAGGCGGAGATCGTGGCGCCCGGCGCGCACATGCCGACGGTGGATGCCGCGGCCGCGGCAATGAAGGTGCCGCCGGAGCAGAGTTTCAAATCTATCCTTTTCCAGGCTAAGGATAGCCAATGTGTAATGGTGATCGCCTGCGGGAACGGGCGGGTGGACCTGAAGCTCGTTCAGGCGATCACGGGCTTGGAAGGGTTGAAGCTGGCCAAGCCCGACGTGGTCTTTGCAAAAACGGGATACCCTGCGGGCGGGACGCCGCCGGTGGGCCATCGTGAGAAGTTCCCCGTCATCGTGGACACCCGGGTTGCGGCACAGGAGTGGGGGTACGCCGGCGGTGGCAGGCCGGAGTGCCTGGTGAAGATCAAGTCTGCAGACATCATCCGGGTGACGAATGCGGCAGTGCATGACCTGGTTTCCAATGCCGCATAGAGGCCCCCTCACCCTCCCCTCTCCCGCCATGGGGAGAGGGGATCAGGAAGTGGCCCCGGGTACCTTCTGGGTGTGGAGGAGGGCATCCAGGGCTTGGCCGGCCGGTCGCCCTTCGACAAGCTCAGGGCGAACGGGAACTGAAGTGGACACCAAGTCAGTGCGGACAATCCTGAGGTTGACGGGGGAGGCCTGATGCCGCGCGCGGATTTCGTGCACCTGCACCTGCACACGCAGTACTCGCTTCTGGACGGGGCCTGCCAGCTCGACAAACTGATGACCAAGGCCAAGGAATACCGGATGCCCGCCCTGGCCATGACCGATCACGGAAACCTCTTCGGGGCGGTGGACTTCTACGCCCTGGCCAGCAAGGAGGGGATCAAGCCCATCGTCGGCTGCGAGGTGTACGTGGCGCCGGGCAGCCGGTTCGAGCGATCGCCCCAGGACGGCCAGTACGAGGGGGCGAACCACCTGACGCTGCTGGCGCGGGACATGACCGGCTACAAGAACCTGATCAAGCTGGTGACGGCCGGCTACCTGGAGGGGTTCTACTACAAGCCCCGCATTGATCGGGAGCTGTTCGCCCAGCACGCCCAGGGCCTGCTGGCCCTCTCGGGCTGTCTCAACAGCGAGTTCTGCCACGCCCTGCTGGAGAAGGACGACGCCAAAGCGGAAAAGATCGCCGGCTGGTACATGGACGTGCTAGGGCGGGAGAACTTCTACCTGGAGATCCAGGATCACGGCCTGGAGGACCAGCGGACTGCGGGCCAGGGGACGCTGGCGATCGCCAAACGGCTGGGCCTGCCCGTGGTGGCCACCAACGACGTGCACTACCTGAACGCGACCGACCACAAGGCGCACGAGGTGCTCCTCTGCATCCAGACCGGCAAGACCATGAAGGACCCGGAGCGCTGGCGCTTCAGCGCGCAGCAGTTCTACTTCAAATCCCCGGCCGAGATGCAGGCGCTGTTCGGCGAGCTGCCGGAGACTCTGAAGAACACCATCGCCGTGGCGGAGCGGTGCAACCTGGAGTTGAAGTTTGGCCAGATCCTGCTGCCCAAGTACACGGTCCCGGAGGGATACAGGCTGGATTCCTACCTGCGGAAGCTGGCGGAGGAGGGCTTGCGCAAGCGGTTCGAGAATCCCGGGACGGAGGTGATCCAGCGCCTGAACCGGGAGCTCCAGGTCATCGAGAAGATGGGGTTCGCGGGCTACTTCCTGGTGGTCTGGGACTTCATCAGCTTCGCCCGATCCCGGGGCATCCCGGTGGGGCCGGGCCGCGGATCGGCGGCCGGGTCGCTGGTGGCCTATTGCCTGGGCATCACCAACATTGATCCCCTGCGCTACGGCCTGCTGTTCGAGCGGTTCCTGAACCCCGAGCGGATCAGCATGCCGGACATGGACATTGACTTCTGCTACGAGCGCCGGGGCGAGGTCATCGAGTACGTGACCAAGAAGTACGGGGCGGAGAACGTCGCCCAGATCATCACCTTCGGGACCCTGGGGGCCAAGGCGGTCATCCGGGACGTCGCCCGGGCCATGGGCATGACGTATGCCGACGGGGACAAGATCGCCAAGATGGTTCCCAACACCCTGAACATCAGCCTGGAGGACGCCGTTCGCGATTCGGCGCCGCTGCGCGAGTCGGTGGAGAAGCGGGCCGAGGTGGCGGAGTTGATGGAGACGGCCAAGGTGCTGGAGGGGCTGACCCGCCACGCCTCGACCCACGCCGCGGGAGTGGTGATCAGCAACGAGCCCCTGATCGAGTACCTGCCGCTGTACAAGGGGGCCAAGGGAGAAATCACGACCCAGTACGCCATGGGGGCCATCGAGAAGATCGGCCTGCTCAAGATGGACTTCCTGGGGCTCCGGACCCTGACGGTCATCGCCAACACGGCGAAGCGCATCCAGCAGAGCCGCGGCGTCAGCCTGGACATGGAGCGGATCCCCCTGGACGACACCGCCACCTTCCAGCTCCTGGGCGAGGCCAAGACCTTCGGCGTGTTTCAACTGGAGTCCTCGGGCATGCGGGACCTGCTGCGCCAGCTCCGCCCCAACCGGATCGATGACATCATCGCCCTGGTGGCCCTGTACCGGCCGGGCCCGATGCAACTGATCCCCGACTTCATCGAGCGGAAGCACGGCCGGACCAAGGTGGTGTACGACCATCCCCTCATGGAGGAGATCCTCCGGGACACCTACGGGATTATGGTCTACCAGGAACAGGTGATGCGCATCGCCTCGGACCTGGCCGGGTTCAGCATGGGCGAGGCGGACATCCTGCGCCGCGCCATGGGCAAGAAGAACCCCGAGCTGATGGCCGAGCAGCGCAAGAAGTTCGTGGACGGGGCCGTGGCCCACGGGGTCCCGGAGAAGAAGGCGGAGCGGATCTTCGGATTCATGGAGCAGTTCGCCGGGTACGGCTTCAACAAATCCCATTCGGCGGCCTACGCCCTCATCGCCTACCAGACCGCCTATCTGAAGGCCAACTACCCGGTGGAGTTCATGGCCGCCCTCCTCACGTCCGAGATGGCCGACACGGACAAGATCGTGAAGTACATCGA
>JACQXP010000287.1 GCA_016208645.1 Candidatus Methylomirabilota bacterium
GTTCGGACCGATCACCGCCCATCGCCTGTACGGAAGCCTGGCCGCCCGCTCGGCCAGCATGCGCCCCTGCGAGTGGGTGTTGGGCCGGACGCGGAAGGTGTGCCGGTGCCCCTGGGACCATGTCACCGCCTCGCTCAAGGGCTCCGCCGCGATGAACAGCACCTTGTTCTGCCGGGCGAAATCGGAGACCGCCAGCCCCACGTTGCTGAGGAAGGTCCCGGCCAAGAGCGCGACCTTCTCGCCGAAGACGAGCTCCTGCGCGTGGGTGACCGCGTCGGCGGGATTTCCCTTGTCGTCCCGGAACAGGACTTCCACCCGCCGGCCCAGGAGGCCCCCGCCGGCATTGACCTCCTCCACCGCCATCTCCACCGCCTGCCGGTACGGCAGCGTGAACCCGGCCGCGATGCCGGTATACGAGTTGATCTCGCCGATGCGAATGGGCGGTTGCGCCCCGGCCCGGGAGGGAATCCCCAGGAGCCAGACAACGACGAGCACTCCCAGGACCGGCCCGATCGCGAGCGCGAGTTTCCCCGACCGTTTGGGCCGGGACAGCGGGTGCCGCATGCGGGGCTCCTCCTTTTCAGGTGAAAGTCGCGCTCAATCTACGTCACCCAAAAACAGAGTGTCAAGGTAAATGGCGAATGGCCGATGCCTCCGTCGGGCAGGTCTTCTTCTCCCATTCTCCCATACGCCCAAGAATTTCACCGCCAATAGGGCGGGCCGATTGCGCTCCCCCTGGGCCGAAACATGGGGGGGAAGCCGGCTCATCGGCGGGCCCAGCCGTCCCAGTGAATCCTCCAACCCCTTCAAAAATCGAGGGCTGATAGTCTATCGGACGCGTTCAAAAAATTTCAAAAAAATGGGCTTGACACCTCCCGCCGGGGTGCGCTACAAGGGGCACCTCGCGAATCATTGAATACGACAAACTGTTTATTTTCGATAGGTTCCACACCTTCCAATGATCTTCACGGGTTGCACAACCTGGGGACAATCTCCCAAGACACCGAGAAAGACGAGAGTTCCAGGTTATCCACACCTGTGGAGAAGGCTGTGGATAACTCCAAGGCCGCTCTGGGAGCGGACTCCACGCACCGGGCCCTCGACCGATCTCGATATTTCAACCAGTTAGACCGTTGGAGGGGCTGTGGATAAGTTATCCGGAGGGCAACGCATGAAAGGGGCAGTGTCAACGTCGAACGCACGGGAACTCTGGGACGAGGCGCTCTCAGTGATCCGAAACCGGATCAGCCGGCAGAGCTTCGAGGCGTGGTTCCGGCCGCTCAGCCTGGGATCCGTGGAAGATCACCGGATCCACGTCTTGCTTCCCAACCGGTTCTTCAAGGAATGGTTCGAGGAGCACTACCTGGGGCTGCTCCGGTCTGCGCTGGAGGACCTGATGTTCACCAAGGTGGAGGTGGTCCTGCTCCTGCCGGACAAGGAGGCCCCGCCCAGCGTCCTCACGCGGGAGGAGCCGGCCCAGCGCCGCGCCTCCCGCCGACCGCGAGACGCCGCCGCGCAGTTCAACCCGAAGTACAGCTTCGAATCCTTCGTGGTGGGATCCAGCAACCAGTTCGCCCACGCGGCCTCGCTGGCCGTGGCCGAGCAACTGTCCAAGGCGTATAACCCCTTGTTCATCTACGGCGGCGTGGGCCTGGGGAAGACGCACCTGCTCCACGCCATCGGGCACCTGGCCCTGCAGCGCGATCCGCGAATCAAGGTCTCGTACGTCTCCTCGGAAAAGTTCACCAACGACCTCATCAACGCCATCCGCTTCGACTCCACCGTGGAGTTTCGCAACCGCTACCGGAGCCTGGACCTCCTCCTGATCGACGATATCCAGTTCATCGCCGGGAAGGAGCGGACCCAGGAGGAGTTCTTCCACACCTTCAACGACCTGTACGACTCCTCGAAGCAGCTCGTCATCAGCTCCGACAGCCTGCCCCGGGAGATCCCCACCCTGGAGGAGCGGCTGCGCTCGCGGTTCGAATGGGGGCTCATCGCCGACATCCAGCCGCCCGACCTGGAGACCAAGGCGGCCATCCTGCGCAAGAAGGCCCAGGCGGAGGGGGTCCGCCTGCCGGACGAGGTCTCGCTCTTCATTGCCAAGCACGCCAAGTCCAACATCCGGGAGCTGGAGGGCTCCCTGGTGCGCCTGGTGGCCCACGCCTCCTTCACCAACCGCGACGTGAGCCTGGCACTGGCCCAGGAGGTCTTGAAGGATCTCACCGCGGAGCAGCAGCGGCTGCCCACGATCCCCTCCATCCAGAAGGCGGTGGCCGACTTCTACGGGGTGCGGGTGGACGATCTGCGCTCCCGCGGGCGGAACAAGTCCATCGTCCTCCCGCGCCAGGTCGCCATGTACCTGTGCCGAGAAATCGTCAAGGCCTCGCTGCCCGACATCGGGGAAGGATTCGGCGGAAAAGACCACTCCACGGTCATCCATTCCTGCCAGAAGGTCAAGCAGAAGATGGCGGGCGAGGAGGCCTTCCGGAGGCAGATCCACGACCTGACCACCCAGCTCTCCCCCTAGCGGCAGCGGATGTTGCGCTCCCGGGCCAGCCGGGCCTCGCGGGTTCTGGGGTGCTTGGTCATCAGCTCGCAGAGGACGGTGGTCGCCCGCTTCATGTCGCTCATCTGCAGGTAGGCGGTCCCCTGCTTGAACAGCGCGCTGGGGACCTTGGGGCTGTCCGGGAAATCCCGGATCACGACATCGAACTCCTCGATGGCCTGCGCGTAGTTCTTCTGGCTGTAATACGCCTCGCCCAGCCAGTACTGGGCGTTGGGCACGAGGCTGGTCTTCGGATAGTTTTGGATGTAGGTGCGGAAGCCCTCGATGGCCAGGTCGTAGCTCCCCTTGGTGTAGTCACTCAGGGCGTTCTTGTAGAGTTCCTCGGGCGGCAGCAGGACCTGTGGCGGACGTGGCGTGGTCGGGGCCACCGCGACGGGGCCCGTCGGGGTCGCCGCCGGGGCGGGCGGGGCGGCCGGAGGCGTGGCAGGTGGCTGGGCGACCGACGGGGTCCCTGGCGCCTGCGCCCCGGGCGGCTGCGCGACCGGCGGAGGCGCTCCGGGGGCCTGCGCGGCCGCAGGGGCGGGAGGCTGTCCCGGGGCCGCCTGCGGTGGCGGTGGTCCCGCCGGTGCTGGCCCGGTTGGTGGTGCCCCCTCTGGAGCCTGGCCGGGGAACTGTCCACTTGGCGGAACGGCCGCGACGGGGGGGCTGGCGCCGCGGACCTGCTGGTCCAGGACCCGCACCTGCTGCTCCAGAGTCCTTGCCTGCTGGTCCAGAGCCTTCATCTGCTGGTCCGCACCGTCCAGCCGGCGACCCACCAGGCGCACCTGCTGGTCCATCTCGTCCAGCCGGCTGTTGAGATTTCCCAGGGCGAAGGCGCCCTCTTCCAGCTTCCCCTGGACGAGGCGGGTCTCCGTCGCCAGCTCGTCCAGGCGCGTGGCCAGGGCCGCGCGGGCTCCCTCGCCTTCCTTCACCGTGGTCTCGAAGCGGGTGCGCAGATCCGCCTCCAGCTTGCCGAGGCGCTCGTCCGTGAAGGCCCGGGCCCCTTCGTACGTCTTCGACAGGCCCGCCACCTCCTGGCGCAGGGCGGCGACGTCCCGCCGCATCGCCTCGATGTCTTCGCCGCTAACACACCCTCCCAGGGCCACGAGGGCACCCAGCAGCCCTGCGGCCGCCCGCCAGCTCATTCGCGCCCTCCCGTCCAAGATCGAGGTCACGCTGCTCTCCTTCCGACATCCCGGGGAGTCCCGCGGTCGCGGGATCCCACGGGCAGGCCAGCAGGATCCATCCGGAGGCCGGGGCACGCGTCCCGTGGGATCAGGATGTGCCCCCCGGGGTTCGCGGGGATCCTGGGTTACGGCGACCAGTCCGGCAGATAGTTGTCCCGCCCGTTGCTCGTCAGCCGCGTCTGCTCCGTGCCGTCCGCGTGCATCACGAAGATGTCCCGGTGTCCCATTCGCGTCGAGGCGAAGACGATGTGCCGGCCGTCCGGGGACCAGGCCGGATCCTCGTTGCTGCCCAGGGTGGTGAGCTGCTGCAGGCCCGTCCCGTCGGGATTGATCAGGCAGATCTGGTTTCCGCCGATCCGGCACATGAAGGCGATCTTCTCCCCCCGGGGCGACCAGCGCGGCGAGGCGTTGTAGTTTCCCTGAAAGGTCAGGCGGCGGAGATTGGTGCCCTCCACGTCCATGACGTAGATCTGGGGGGAGCCGCCGCGATCGGAGTTGAAGACGATCTGGCGCCCGTTGGGCGAGAAGGACGGTGACACCGAGATGGCCGGGCCGGTGGTGAGGGGCTTCGGCGTGCCGCCGCCCTTCGGGATGAGGAACAGGTTGGTCCCGCCGCTGGCGCTCATGGCCAAGGCCAGCCACTGGCCGTCGGGCGACCAGCCGGGGGTGGCGTTCAGGCCCCGCTGCGCCGACAGGACGTCCCGCCGGCCGCTGTCGAAGTTGAGGACGAAGAGGTCCGGGTTGCCGTTCCGGTACGAGGTGTACGCGATCAGCCGCGCGTCCGGGGACCAGCGGGGCGACAGGTTGATGGATTGATTCCCGGTGATGGCCACGGGGCTCGCCCCGTCGTAGTCCATGACGAAGAGCTCCTTCGCCGTCCGGCTGACGACCGACACGAAGGCGATCCGCGTCTGGGCCACGCCCTTCTCGCCCGTGAGGTTGAACAGGATGTCGTCGGCGAAGCGGTGGAGGATCAACCGGTAGAACTTGGGGTCCCCCACGTAGCGCTTGCCGAACACCATGTTCCCCGTGGTGACATCGAAGAGGCGGCCCTCGACCACCGCCTCGCGCCCCCGGCTAGAGACCTGTCCCACCGCCAGGTGCTGGACCTTCAGGGAGTTGAGGCCCGGGAAGAGCGGCCGTTCCTGATCCAACTGCACCGTGCGGGGATCGAAGGGCAGGGTGGCCGCGTCCATCACGTCGAAGATCGTGGTGAAGCGCAGATCGGCCGCCAGCACCGATTCGCCCAGCCTGCCCAGGTCCTCGCCGTTCATCGAGAGGGGTGCGAAGCCCGCGATGGCGATGGTGATCCGGGGCACGACCCGCTCGCGCAGCTCGCGCTCGATCACCTGCCCCCGCGCACCCGAGGCGAATCCCGCCAGGACAGCCGGCAGCACCCAGCAAGCGATCCATCTCGGCGTTCGCATCATCCCCGCTCCATCACAAAGCGGTACCGGAGGTCCAGGGACGGCTCGGTGAGCAGGTTGGGGAAGGGCGGCAACGGCAGGCTCTGCCGGACCGCCCGCAGGGCCGAGGTATCCAGGCTGGCGTTGCCCGAGCTTGTCTCCAGCTCCACGTCACGCACCTGCCCTGACCGCAGGACGCGGAAGCGGACCACCACCACCGTCTCGGTGGGGCCCGAGGCGCCCAGCGGGACCCAGTTCTGCTGGATCTTCCAATCCACCAGGGTGAGATAGGACGCCAGGGCGCTCCCTCCCCCGGCACCGGGTCCGCTCCCCGCACCGCTCGCGGTACCGGCCACCTCGACGCCGCTGCCTTTCCCGACCCCGGCGTCCGCCGAGGCCACCGGCGGCGGCGCTGCCGGCACCGCGGGCGCCGCAGGCATGAGCGGAACGGGAGCCGGGGGCGTCGGACGCGCCGCCTCCCGTCCGGTCACCGAGGGCGGCCGCAAGGAGGGTTCTCGGTCCGGAGTGGCCTTCCGCGCGGGCCGCCGCCCGGGCAGTGTCAACTCTTCTGCCGGCGCCGACCTCGGCACCGGGGCCGGCCGTGCGGCGGGCGCGGGAGCCGGTCTGGGTGCGGCCGGGGCGGGCCCCGCTGTCGGCGCGGGGGAGGGAGCAGCGGCGCCCCGCCCGCCCGGGGGCGCCTCCACCAGGTTCACCGTGTAGCTCACCGGAACCGTGATGTAGGTCCCCACCTGAAAACGCGGGACCAGGACGATCACTAGCGTGAGCAGTCCGTGGAAGAGGACTGACAGGCCGAAGGTGAGGCAGACCTCGCGGGGCTGAGGTCCCGGGGCGAGGAGCCGGTCGAAGACAGCCGCCATGCGTCAACTCCCGCCCGGCCTCACCGGCTCGGTCACCATCCCCACCCGGTCGATCCCGGCCTTCTTGATGACGTCCATCACTTTCATGACGGTGCCGTAGGCCACGGCCTCATCCGCCTTGAGAAAGACCGCCGCCTTCGGGTTGCGCCGCACCATGCCGCCCAACACCTTGGACAGCCGGTCCAGGCTGATGGGCTGGCTCTCTAGGAACACCCCCCGATCCCGGGTGACCGTGAGGACAAGCCGCTCCTCGGGTTGGATGGTCCGCGTCTCCGTCTTGGGGACCCGGACGTCGATCCCGCCCAGCATCATGGGAGCCGTGATCAGGAAGATGATCAGGAGGACCAGGACGACGTCCACGAACGGCGTGACGTTGATTTCCGCCATCGCCGACCCCAGTCGGCTTTCTCCTCCGAAGTCAACGGCCTTGGACGCCATTCTCCCCCCACCGCAGGCGCGTTCGGCTCATGGACGCCCCGCCCCGGTCCTGCGGAGGCGCCCTCAAGGGCGCCCCGCCCTCGCAATGACCCGTTCCGCCGTCCCCGTGAACTCCAGGGCGAACAGGTCCATGCGGGTGGCCGCCCCCTTGATCCGGTTGAGGAAGTAATTGTACGCGATGACCCCGGGAATCGCTGCTGCGAGGCCAGCCGCCGTCGTGATGAGCGCCTCGGCGATGCCCCCAGGTTGGCGGACCCGGTCAGGCCGATACTGTGAAACGCATCCATGATCCCCCAGACCGTGCCGAACAGCCCGATGAAGGGGGTGACGTTGCCTGTCGTGGCGAGGAAGATGAGCAGGCGCTCCAGCCCGGAGATCTCCCTCAGGCTGGCATGGCGAAGGGTGCGGGAGACCCGGGACAGGAGATCCTCGGCGGAGACCTCCAGGCCCTTGGCCGGCCCCTCCAGGGATGCCGGGCTTCCCCCGGGCGTGGGATTCCCCTTCAGCGCAATGTTCAGCTCGCGATAGCCTTCTCGGAACAGGGCGGCCAGCGGGCTCTGGGGGAAGCGCCTGCAGTCCTCGTACGCGTTGTGGAGGCCCTTGCTCTCTCGGAACAGCCGGAGGAACCGTTCGTCCTGCCTGTCCACACGCCGGAACGACCGGAGCTTCAGAAAGATAATCGTCCAGCTGGCCAGGGAGAAGAAGAGCAGGACCAGCAGGACGGCCTTGGCAACGACCCCGGCCTGGAGAATAAGATTGACGGCGCTCATCTAGGAGATCCCATGTCAGTCTTATAGCAAAGGCGCGAAAGGGACGTCAAGCGAAACACGAGCCGTCGGGCGGGGATCGGGAAGGATCGGGCGGAGGGCGATCTCTAGGAGGCAGCGGGTCTCACCCACCGACTGGCAGTCCGCAGGCCAGGGAGATCAGGAGGGTCCCCCTTCGGTGGACGTCCCTGCCCGCGACTCCAAGAACGCCGCCAGGAGCGAATGGGCCTCCGGGGCGAGGGCGCCGAACTCCACTCCACTCTGGTAGACCAGGCCCGTGCCGCTCGGGTTTGCAACGGCGCGCCCGACCGCCTGTGACCAGACCACGCGACCCATGACCGTCACCACTTGCTCCTTGAGCGGCAGGCGGAGGTAGCAACTGCTTCCGGGGCGGAGGATGATCGTGTGCTCCACGCGCGCGCCACCCAGGCTCAGGTCCAGGATGTGAACGTCGTGGCTCGACGTGACATCACCGGTCACCGGCTCCTTGAAGGTGAGGCGCGCGTATCGACGCTTCGCGGAGTAATCAGTGCCCATAGCCATCGTCGTTGCCCCGGCAGGGAAGGACCGCCTCCCACCGGCGACCGGATTGGAGCGATTCCGGACCGGTGTCTGCGTGCCCGGAAAGGGCGACACCGGGCGCACTCTACCCAATGGGCTCACCCATTGTCAACGGGAAATCGCCTGCGGCGTCGAGGCGTTGTGTGGTCCGCTGCGTCCTGCTATATTGTCCGAGTCAATCGGGCCATGGCCCCCCGGTCGCCCGGCCGCGGGTGAGGCCTGCTGGGTCGAAGGATCGGAAAGGCGGCGCGGCAATGGGAAGGAGGGACGCTGGCGTCCGCAACTTTCGGATTTCCTCGGCCTCTCCACCTCGACCTCCGATCCGCGGCTCGGCACCAGAGCCCATCCGGCGCAAAAAATCGGCAGGCACCAGCGGGAGCCGATGCCTGCCCCATGGAGCCGATTCGGTTGTCATGGTTACGCAGCCTTCTTCATCTCCTCGACTTTTGTGGTCTCCGGTTTGGCCGCCTCACAGTTCGGGCAGTAGTAGATCCATCTCGAACCGTCGTACGCCAGAATGTGCCCGCAGTCGCGACATTTCGCGGGGATACCATGCATGCTCCTCACCTCCCCTCGTCCCGCCGTAGAACCCATCACCTCCTTTCCTCACGGCATCGGACGTGACGACCATCTGATCAAGAAGATAGGCTGCCGCCGCCGCACGTCAAGGGAAACCCTGCGACCCGTCCCAGAAAGCCCCTCGCTCCGTGTCCCCGTGCCGGCCGAGGGTTCCGTCGGCTCAGCGACCCTCGTGGCGCACCGGGTTGCGCAAGGCACCGATCCCCTGGATCTCAATCACCGCCACGTCCCCGTCCCGCAGGAATCGAGGGGGCTTCCGGGCGAAACCGACGCCGCCGGGTGTCCCGGTGGCGACGACATCCCCGGGCTCCAGGGTGAAGATGTGGGAGCAGTAGGCAACGATATCCGGGACGGTGAAGATCAGGTGCTTGGTATTCGAGGACTGCAAGACCTCGCCACTCACCGTGCACGTGATGTCCAGGATGTGCGGGTCCGGGATATCCTCCTGCGTGACCAGCGCCGGGCCCATGGGGGCGAAGGTATCGAAGGTCTTGCCGGACATCCACTGCCCGCCCGGCTTCCGGATCTGGTAGTCCCGGGCGCTCACATCGTGGAAGACGGTGTAGCCGGCCACGTGGTCCAGGGCCTGTGCCTTCGAAATGTGGCGGCCCGGGCGGGCGATGATGAAGGCCAGTTCGGCCTCGTAGTCCACCTCTTTCGACACCGCCGGGAGGAGGATCGAGTCCCCCGGTCCGATGATGGCCGTGGGATACTTGGAAAACAGGATGGGATCGGTCGGGATCTCCGCCTTGGTTTCCTGGGCGTGATCGCGATAGTTCAGGCCCAGGCAGATGATCTTGCGGGGATTCAGGATGGGCGCCCGCAGCCGGACGGTTGGCAGTGGCTGGATCATGGCCTGGACCAGGGGGGGCCCGGCGCTTCGCGCGCTCCGCGCAAAGGCCAGGACCTCCTTCGCCAGGGGCAGACTGTGATCCCACAGGTCCAGGAACCCCCGCATATCCGCCGGCAGCTCCCGGTCGGCCCGGCCCTGGAAGTCCGCTTCTCCCCTCGTCGCCAGCAGCAACGCATACCCGCGATTCAGGTCCACCACCTGCCCGTCCTGTTCCGCCCCCAGACGCGTTCTCCCCTGGAAGTCAAAGGTCACAAGCCGCATCCCCCTCCTCCTTCCTAAAACAACTCAATGAAAAACTGAAAACGGACAACCGACAACCGGTCATTGACCCGTTGTCAGTTGTCGGTTGTCGGTTTTATATTTGCTTCAGGCGACCCGATAGCGCTCCACCGCCTCGGTGAGTTCGGGCGGTCCCGTCCGGCCGCCTTCGCCCTAGCCTTCGACGCCCGCGTCGCTCCACACCCGGACCAGGAGCGAGCTGCGATCGCGGATCCAGCCCTTGGATGAGGCCTCGTACCTCTGGGGGTCCACGGGGAACCGCAGGAGATACGGCTCCACCGATGTGATCTTCAC
>JACQXP010000114.1 GCA_016208645.1 Candidatus Methylomirabilota bacterium
TTGAAAATATACCTGAGAACGTCATGCGATTCAAGCGGAACATAGCCGGGTGGGTCGCTTCTACTGCCGCAGCCGCGGGTCCAGGGTGTCGCGGAGGCCGTCGCCGAACAGGTTGAATCCGACCACCACGACCATGATGGCGAGACCCGGGATGGTGGCCACGTGGGGGGCCACGATCAGGTAGCTCCGCGCGTTGGACAGCATGGCCCCCCACTCCGGCGTCGGGGGCTGGACGCCCAGCCCCAGGAAGCTCAGGCCGGAGGCCGTCAGGAGCACCGTGGCCATCCGGAGTGTGGACTGCACGATGATGGGGGCCAGGCAGTTGGGCAAGAGGTGCCGGAACATCACCCGGCCGCTGCCGCTTCCCAGGGCGAGGGCCGCCTCCACGAACTCCCGCTCCTTGAGGGAGAGGATGGAGGCCCGCACGATCCGGGCGAACTGGGGGACGGAGGAGATGCCGGCCGCCAGCATCAGGTTGAGGAGGCCCGGCCCCAGCGCCGCGATGATCGCCAGGGCCAGGAAGATCCCGGGAAACGCCAGCAGGACATCCATGGCGCGCATGATGATGTTGTCCATGGAGCCGCCGAGGTAGCCCCCCACCGACCCCAGCGCCACACCGACGACGAGTGCCAGGACCACGGCGACGATCTGGATCTGGAGGGATATCCGGGCCCCGAACAGGATCCGGCTGAATACGTCGCGGCCCAGCTCGTCCGTCCCCAGCCAGTGGGCGGCACTGGGCGGCTGCAGCCGATCGTTGAGATTCCCCTGGGTGGGATTGAACGGCACCAGGACTGGCGCGAAGAGCGCCAGGAGCACGAAGACCACCACGATGCCGGCGCCGGCGATGGCCGCTTGGTTCCGGCGCAGGCGGCGCCACAGATCGCCCAGCTCGCCTCCGGCTGCCACGCGCTCCTGCCGCTCTCGTGGTGTCTCGGTTACCTGAACGGCCATCGCTTATCTCACTGCCCTTTTCGTCCCGTCCCCGCGTCCCTTTGTCACCCTCTCACCTTGTCCCTCGGGCGCTCCGCCCCATTCTCGGCTCTCGGCTCGCGGCTCTCGGCTCTCCCCCTACTCGTACCGGATTCTCGGATCAAAGAACGCGTACGCCACGTCCGTCAGCAGGTTCACCAGGACGAAGGTCGTGGCCACTGCGATCATGGCCCCCTGGACCACCGGGTAGTCCCGGGCGAAGATCCCCTCCACCAGAAGCCGCCCGATGCCGGGGAGGGAGAAGACCGTCTCGGTCAGCACCGCGCCGCCCAGCATGTACCCGAACTCCAGCCCGAACACCGTCAGGACCGGGATCATGGCGTTCTTCAGGGCGTGGCGGAAGATGACCACGCTCTCCCGGTATCCCGTGGCCCGCGCCGTCCGGATGTAGTCCTGCCGCGCCACCTCCAGCATGGAGGCCCGGGTCATCCGGGCGATGACCGCGGCCGAGGCGCTCCCCAGGGCGATGGCCGGGAGGATGAGATGGCGGAGCGTCCCGGCCCCACCCGACGGCAGCCAGTGGAGCCGGACCGCGAAGACGAGGATGAGCAGCAGGCCCAGCCAGAAGATGGGCATGGAGATGCCGAAGAGGGCCCCCAGCATGCTGGCGGTATCGAAGGCCGAGTACTGTCGCGTAGAGGAGATGATGCCGGCCACCAGACCGATGGCCGAGGCCACCAGGATGCTGACCAGGGACAACTGGAGGGTGAACGCCAGGCGCTGGAGCAGGAGCGTGAACACCGGGTGGCGGGATTGGATGGAGATGCCCAGATCGCCGCGGACGGCGCTCCCGACAAAGCGCAGGTACTGGACCGCCAGCGGCTGGTCCAGTCCGTACTCGGTCCGGATACGGTCCACGTCCTCCTTGGTGGCCTCGAGCCCCGCAAGCAGTTCGGCCGGATCGCCGGGCACCATGTGGAGCAGAAGGAAGGAAATCAGGGTCACGCCGAAGAGGACCGGGACCAGCATCAGGATCCGGCGGAGGATGTATGACAGCATGGTTCAAGGTGCAAGGTGCGAGGTTCGCCCTGCGCGGTTCAGGGTCATCCGCACATGACAGGGGCGATGGGGTCCGCGGGGTCCGGCGCCCCGGGATCCCATCGCCCCGCCCCGAACCTTGAACGGTGAACGTCGAACCTGGAACCGGTTTACTTCTCCTTCCAGGTGTCCTTGTCCACGTACACCAGCTCGAGGGGAGAGTTGATGACCCCGTGAAGCTTCAAGGACATGCCCACCGTCTCCTTGGTGGCCAGTAGATAGATGGCGGCGGGGTCTTTCACCAATAGCTCCTGCGCCTCCCGCAGGCGCTGATCGCGGGCCTTCAGGCTGGTGGCCACGACGGCCTTGGTGATCAGCTCGTCCAGGTCCTTGTTGCAATAGAAGCCGAGGTTGGATCCCCGCGGGTAGAACTGGTCGCAAGCCGAGATCGGGTAGATCCCCCAGCGCGCCTCGGCGGTGGACGGGGACCAGCCCAGGAGGTGCATGTCGGCCTTGTTCTCGGCGGGCGGCTTCCGGAGGGCGGCCAGGTACGATCCCCAGTCAGCCGTCTCCAGCGATGCCTCCACCCCCACGGTCTGGAGTTGCTGCTGGACGGCCTGGGCCAGCTCGAAATCTTTCAGATAGCGTCCCTTGGGCGTCCAGAGATTGGTCTTGAAGCCGTTGGGATAGCCGGCCTCGGCCAGGAGCTTCTTCGCCATGGCCGGGTCGTAGGGATAGCTCTTCACCGGTGCGTAGCCGTTGTTCAGCGGGCCCACCAGGGTGGGGATAACCGCGGCGAGACCCTGGTAGATGTTCTTGACGATGGACTCCTTGTCCACCGCGTAGTTCAGGGCCTGGCGCACCCGGATGTCGTCGAAGGGCTTCTTCGTCACGTTGAATTTGACCCAGAGGGCGCGGTTGCTCTGCTCCGCATAGGTGCGGACGCGCCCCTCGCGCATCAGGCGCGGCACCTCCTCCGGCGGGATGCGGACGATCAGATCGTAATCGCCTGCCTCCAGCCCCAGGACCCGCGCCGAATCCTCTCGCACCGTCCGGACGATGATCCGGTCCAGGCGGGGCTTGCCCTCGTAGTAGTCGTCGTTCCGCACCAGGACCACCCGGTCGCCCCGGACCCACTCCACGAATTTGAAGGGTCCCGTCCCGACGGGATGGAGGGTCAGATCCTTGCCCCACTTCTTGTGGGCCTCGGGGCTGACCATGGCCGTGGCGCTGTGGGCCAGGTTGTTGAGGAAGAAGGCGAAGGGCACCTTGAGGGTGAACTTCACCGTGAACTCGTCCACCACCTCCACCGACTGGATGATGGGGGTGTGGAGGCTGGCCTTGAGGGGCTTCTCCGGGCCGAGGAACCGGTCGAAGTTATACTTCACCACTTGGGCGTTGAAGGGGGTGCCGTCGTGGAACTTGACCCCCTTGCGCAGCTTGAACGTCCAGATGAGCCCATCCTTGGACTGGGTCCAACTGGTGGCCAGGTCCGGCACCAGGTTCAGTTTCGCGTCGAACCTGACCAGGAAGTTGTTCATCATCCGGCCGACGGCCTCGCCCGGGTTGCTGTCGGTGTTGGCCGGATCCAGGCTGTCCGGATCCGCTCCGGCGCCGTAGACAAGCGTGCCGCCGACCTGAGGCTGGGTCGCCGCCCAGGCGGCCGGCGCCAGGGCGATCACCCCGACCAGGAGTGCCATCCCGAAACCCCACCATGTCCGTCGCATGAGACTGCCCTCCTCCTCTGTCGCCGTGTGGCGAGCCTGGGTCAACCCACCGAGATCCACAGCAGCAGCGCGAGAATACCAGATGCCGCACGCCACACGCAAGCGAATCCGGCCGCGCCCGCCGGGGCCGACGTCGCCTAGCGGCCGGCCACGTTGCGCGCCCGCGTCACCACCTCGTTCACGGACGCCGCCAGGTCCTCCAGGCGGAACGGCTTCGCCAGCAGGCGATCAATCTGGTGTGCCGTCAGTTGCTCCTCGCTCACCGTGGCACCCCACCCGGTGATGAGAACAACGGGCGTACCGGGCGAGCGGGCCTTGACGGCATCCGCCACCTTCCAGCCGGAGGCATGCGGCATGCCGAGGTCGGTGATGACCAGGTCGAACTGGCCGGAGCCGAACTTCTCCAGTCCCTGGTGGCCATCTGCGGCCACTTCCACCGTGTACCCGGCCCGGCCCAGGACGTCCGCGATCACCTCCCGGATGTCCACCTCATCGTCAATGACCAAGACCCGGGTGCCCGGGCTCGCGACGGCTGCCGGTGCAACCGGGGCCGCTGCCCTTCGGGGAACTTCCGACGCCGCCGGCAGCCTCAGGCTCACCGTGGTCCCCCGGCCCGGCGCGCTGTCCAGCAGGAGCTCGCCCCCATGGCGGGTGACGATGCCGTACACAACGCTCAGGCCGAGGCCGGTCCCCCGCGCCCCTTTGGTGGTGAAAAACGGGTCGAAGACGCGGCGCTGCACGTCCTCTGTCATGCCACTGCCGGTGTCACGGATGCGGATCTCCACCGCCTCCACCTCGGGCGTGGATGCTCCCCCGGGGGCGTGGGGCAGCAGCAGGAGCTGGCGCCCGGCCACTGCCTGCGCCTCCACGGTCAGCTCGCCCCCCGCGGGCATGGCGTCCAAGGCGTTCAGGATCAGGTTGGTGAGCGCCTCCCGGAGTTCCGCGGCATCGCCCAAGACCGGCGGGACCGGGGCCAGGGCTCGGTGAATGCGGTACCTCATTCCCTGGCGCTCTGCCTCACGCTTCCATCTCCCCTGGGTGAGGTTCAGCACGTCCTCGATGAGTTCCGCCACCGGGACCGGTTCGAATGCTTCCTCGCCGCTCCGCGGTCGGGTAAATTCCTGCAGACGGCGGACCGTCACCGCTCCGTCCAGGGCGGCCTTCTCTATCACCGCCAGGCCACTTCGGACCTGGGGGTCGTCCACCAGCGAGGAGAGGAACTGGGCCCGCGCCAACACGATGCCCAGCAGGTTGTTGAAATCGTGCGCCACTCCGGAGGCCATCTCTCCCAGGGCGCGCAACTTCTCCGTGCGGACCAACTGCCCCTGGAGCGCCTGCAGCTCCCGCAGCGAGCGCTCCAATCGCGCCGCCCGCTCCGCCCCTTCGCGATACAACCGGGCATTCTCGATGGCGGCCGCCGCCTGGCTGGCAAAGAGGGCCAGGGTCTCGCGGTCCTGCGGGGTGAAGGCCTGGCCGGCCTCCTCGTGATGCACCGCGATCACGCCGACGAGCCGGTCATGGTACAGGAGGGGCTCGGCCAGGACCGCGGCGATCGCTGTGCGCTCCAGGGTGAGGGGGTGCGCGTCGGGGGAAATCCGGTAGTCGTTCACGATGAGCCCTTCCCGCCGCTGGGCCACCGTGCCCACCACCGCCTCGCCGAGCCGGAGCCGCACCTCCCGCTGCCATTCCCCCATGCCATACCAGGCCTGGGGGATCAGCACCCGGGCGCCCTCGTCCCACAGGAACACCGTCCCCGACACGGCGCCGACCAACTGCGCGGCCCGTCGGTTGATGAGCCCGAGGAGGGTCGCGAGGTCCAGCTCCCGCGTGATCTCCTCCGTCACCGCGCGGACCGCCTCGAGCCGTCGCGTCCGCTCGGCCAGCGCCTCCGCCGACCGCTTGCGCTCCGTGATATCCACGTACATCGCGTGGGTGCCGGTCACGCGGCCTTCCGCGTCCACCGCCGGCAGGGCCTGCAGCAAGGTCTCGATGATCTGGCCACCCCGCGTGACGAGCTGCCGTTCGGCCGCCGCGAACTCCCCCTTCAACGCCTGCTGGTACCCGCCCCCTTCCAGGAGGTGGTGGCGCGAGGCGGGGGTGTAGAACGCGGCTAACGGGCGCCCCAGGACCTCAGCCCGGGTGTAGCCCACGGTGCGCAGGAACAGGGCATTGCAGTCGAGGATGATCGGGTCCCCCTCCCGCTCGCCCGTGACGACGTACATCACGGGCGCATCCTCGAACAGGTTCCGGTATCGGCGTTCGGTCTGCCGGAGCGCCTCTTCCGCGTGCTGGCGTTCGGTGAGTTCCCGCCGGATCGTCTTATAGAGCCGGGCATTCTCCAGGGCGATGGCGGCATGACCGGCCAGGAGTGTCGCCAGCTCGACCTCCGCCGGGGAGAAGCGATGGGGGTGGGTGTGGATGAAGCTGAGCGCCCCGATGAGACGGTCCTCGCGCAACAGCGGGAGGGTCAGGATGCCTCGGCAGCCATCCCTGCGGGCCAGGTCCAGGTTGGGCTCCAGGTCGGGGTCCGCCAGGATGTCGGCACAGAGGACCGGGCGCCGCCAGAGGGCCGCCCGTCCCGTGAGAGATTCCCCGATCCGAAACCGCATCTCGGGGATCAGGGCCGGGGCAATGCCGCAGACCACGGCCGCCTGCAAGCATTCCTGGGCCTCATGGTACAGATACAGGATCCCCTCATCCGCATCCATGCCGGCCACCGCCCGATCGATCACCACCTGGAGCACGTCCAGGGAAGCGACCTGGCTATTGATGGTCTCGCTCACCTCCACCAGGGCCCGCAGGCGCGCAACATGGTCGCGCTCCTGCTGGTAGAGCCGGGCGTTCTCCAGGGCGATGGCGGCGTGGCTGGCGAGTTGCACCAGAAGGTCCCGGTCCCGGGCCGTGAACGGGCGGGGGGAGCGGTTCACCGCCCACAGCACCCCCAGAACCTTGTCGTCCCGCTTCACGGGCACGACCAGCTCGGTCACCGTCCCCTCGGCCCGCGCCCAGTCGTCAAAGGCATGGGAAAACCGGGGATCGTTGAGGTAGTCGTCGGTCGCAAACGGCTCCCCGGTCTGGAGCACCAGGCCACTGATCCCCTGGCCAGGGCGCACCACCAACACTTCCGATTCCGGATCGCGGTGGCCAATGATGGCCCGCGAGCGGAGCACGCCCTCCACCGGATCGTAGATCCCCACGTTGGCGACATCGCAGAGGAGGAGGCGCCGGGCATGCTCCACGATGGATTGGAGGACCTGATCCGGGTGAAGGGAGGAGGACAGCGCCCGCCCGATCTCCGCCGACACCTCGTGCCCGCCGGGAACCGACTCTCCCGCACGGCCGCCGGATTCAACCCAGGCGTCCGAGATGGCCATTCCCCCTCCGGCTCGGCAGTCAACCAGAAAAACTGAGAAGGCCCCGGGGGGCAGGATCTGACCCCCTGGGGCCCCGCTCATCAAGGCACCTAGAGTCTGGCCCACGCCTCCACGAGCGCCCGCTTGGCATTGGCGATGATCGCCCCCGAGGTCTCGCCCGCGGCCGGCTTCACCTCGAAGGCCACCACCGGGCGCCGCCCCCTGGCCAGGTACCCGATTTCGAAGAGTTCCTTCAGGAACTCCACCACCTGGGGCACGTCGTTCTCGCCGCCCGGAATGCCGAATCGGGGGTGCTGATCTCCGTAGAGGGGATGACCCTGCCGCTTCACGCAGTTGCCGATGTGGATGTGCGCGATGTTCGGCTTCTTCAGGGTGCCCAGGGCCTTCTTGGGGCTCTCCTCCTGGATCGGGAGATGGCTCAGGTCCACCATGATGCCGAACTCGGGGAAGTCCTTGCGCAACGCCTTGCACACCGCCAGCGCATCCTTGTGGGGGCCGATCAGGCACTTCTTGTCGTACTTGGCGTCGAAGCTCTCCAGGACGAGGCGCAGGCCCTTGCCCCGGGCATACCCCGCCAGGTCGCGGAGCGAATCAATGAGCAGCTTCATGGCCTCATCGCGCCGCTCCCCGGGGTCCGGGCCGCTCAGGACCGCGATGGCGCCCGCCCCCACCTCGGCTGCCTCGTCGGCGCACGCCTTCACCTGGTCCACCGCCCGCTTGCGGTCGCCGGGATCGAAGCTGTTCAGGTTCAGCTTCTGCGTCAGCAGGGCCGGCTGGGCCCCGAAGCCGACGGTCATGTGGCTGCTGGCCAGGAGCGTCTTCACGCGCTGGCGCTCCGCCGGGTCCTTGACCCAGGTGATTTCGACGGCTGAGAAAAAGTCGTCCTCCACGATCTTCGTCAGGGTGTCGTAGATCGGCCCCTCCCCCTTGAGGCACTCGGGGTAGGCCATGAAGTGCACGATGCCCACCTGCATGTAGGATTGGAGTGACTCGCGCATGGGTGCCTCCTTCTCAGAGAAGATGACAGACCGGCCCGCCAGCCGGGAGAACCCGCGTTCGCACGGAGTATACCAGGGCTCGATCCTCGCCGCCAGCCTTTGTGCGCTCCTGTTATTTATGGGCCCGGAGGAAACAGGGAGGGATCGTAATCGATGAGCCGGCCGGCCGAGAGGGCCAGGCCCGCCACGGCCGGCACGGCGCCGACGATGAGACAGGGCACTTGCCGTCGCTCCCGCGAGGGCCGGCGCCGGTCCTGCCGCACTAGGTCACCCCGGCCGCGCCGGTCGCCCCGCCGGCGGTCCAGGATGACCTGGATGCCGCGGATGGCCTTGAAGGCCGTCTGGATCTTGGGATAGAGGAAGGAGCGCTCGGGAGGTACCACCGCGAATCGCGCCCCGACGGTGAAAAAGCGCTGTGCGCAGCGGGGACAGATGCCGTGGGAGACCTGGGCCTCTTCCCCCCGCCCCTCGGTGATCGTTGTTCCGCACCACGCGCAGACGGTCCGCATCGTCGCGGACCCTATCATAGGCCTCCCCGTTTCGCCAAGCCCTTTGTGCCCCATCCCGGGTCTCTGCCTTGCCGTCCAGAGACTGCTCTGCTACCCTGACAGCGGTCTGATGATCGCACGGACATTCCTGCCCCCGATCGGCCAGCATCCGAAGGAGCCATGCATGTCCTATCCTGCTGCAGGCGCGTCGTCGTGCCGCGCCAGACGACCGTTCCTCCCCGCCAGGCCTGTCCCGCCATCCCGCCGCCAGCCGCGGCCGACCCCGGAGCAGGCGTGATGCGGCTGGATCTCCGGCAGCTTCCCGGCGCCTCGTCGCTGGTCCGCGACTATGTCCACGCCTTCCCGCGGCTCGCGCCGTTTTACGCGGGAAACCCCCAGGCCCCGGACGCCTACCAGGAGCAGGCCGACCGGTGCGATGCCCGTACCTATCGCCGGCGCGAACTCCGGGATCTCTTGCTGGCCCAGAACGAGGGCTGGGGCGTCCCGCACATCGTCCGCCAGCGGATCGAGGAACTCGGTCACCCCCGGGCCGTGGCGGTGGTGACGGGGCAGCAGACGGGCCTGTTCGGCGGCCCGCTCTTCACCCTCTACAAGGCCCTGACGGCCGTGCAACTGGCCGCGCGCTTGCAGGTCGAACTGCGACGTCCGGTGATCCCCATCTTCTGGATGGCCTCCGAGGATCACGATGTCGCCGAGGCGGATCACATCCAGCTCCTGGATCGCACGGGGACCCCGGTGACCCTGCGCCACGCCTCCTGGGGATCTCCTTCCGGGTTCATTCCGGCGAACCTGCGCCTCGGCCCTGCCATTGCCGAGACCCTGGAACGCACCTGGGCGCTGCTGCCGGCCACGGAATTCGTCCCGGCCCTGCGGGACGTCCTGGCCCAGGCCTACGCGCCCGAGCGGACGCTGGCCGAGGCCTTCGCCCGCTGGATGGTCCACCTTCTGGGCGGATGTGGACTGGTGCTGGTTGACGGGGCGGATCCCGGCCTGAAGCGGCTCGCGGCCGGCATCCTGCAACGGGAGCTGGACGAGGCGCCCCGCTCGTCCCGCGCCATACTGGAGGTCAGCCAGTCGTTGCGCGCCCTGGGTTACCCGGTCCAGATCGAGGCGCGCCCCGACGGGGTGAATTGCTTCCTCCTCCGGGAGGGGCGCCGCGGTCTGGTGAAGGATGGGAATGGATTCCGGCTGCGCGATAGCAAACAGATGATCCCGGCGGCCGACCTCCTGCGCCTGGCGCAGGACGAGCCCGAGCGCTTCAGCCCCAACGTGGTCCTGCGGCCCGTCGTGCAGGATTGCCTCTTCCCCACCCTCGCCTACGTGGCCGGGCCGGGGGAGCTGGCGTATTTCGCACAGCTCCGCCCGGTGTACCAGGCCTTCGACGTCGGCATGCCGCTCGTCGTCCCCCGCGCCTCCCTCACCCTCGTGGAGCCGCGCATCGGGGAGCTGCTGGAGCGGTTCCGCCTGGGCCTCCCGGACCTCACGCTGGAGCCGGAGCAACTGAGCAGCCGGGTGCTGCGCGCCCACCTGCCCCCCGACCTCGAGGCGACGCTGGCCAAGGCCAGGGAAAGTGTGGGCGAGATCTTCCGCGGCGTGGGCGAAGCCATCGCGGCCGTGGACCCGACCCTCAGGGCGACGGCCGGACAGACCGCCGGCCACGTCCAGGGACACCTGGATCAACTGGAACGCAAGGCGGTGCAGGCCCTGAAGCGGCGGGAATCGGAGATGCGACAGCAGGTCCAGCGGGTCCGCGGGGCCCTCATGCCCGGCGGCAAGCCGCAGGAGCGCGTGCTGCCCCTCCTGCCCTTCCTGGCCCGGTACGGTCCCGCGCTTCTGGAGACGCTCCGGGCCGCCATTGACGGCCCCGGCTGGGAGCATCAACTGGTGACACTATAAACCGACAGGGGTATCCGACAGCGACAGCGAAGGAACCAGCGAGGTAGGGGGGGGTAATGTTCAAGTTCGAGAAACTCGACGTGTGGAAGGTCTCTCTGGAGCTCTATCGGAAGATCGCAGCTGCGACCAAGCGACTCTCCCGCCGGGATCAACAATTCTTGGCAGAACAAATCATGCGTGCCGCCCTGTCGATCAGCGCCAATATCGCCGAAGGGACCGGGCGGGAAGGCATCCGGGAGTCGAAGCAATTCTTCAATATTGCCAAGGGATCCGTGTATGAAGTCGTCAGCATTGCTCATGTTTTGCGACAGGAAGGATTGCTCCATGCCGATGAGTTTTCTGACGCGTACCAGCTCTGTGACCGCATCGCAGGCATGCTATCCGGCCTGATCACCAAGCGATAACGATTCGTCGGGGCGAATCAGAGCTTTTTCGCTGTCGGACCTCGCTGTCGCTGTCGGCATCCTCCCTGTCCCTGTCGGCTCTTGGAGTTCCATGACATGAAGATCGGTATCACCTGTTACCCGACCTACGGCGGCAGCGGCGTCGTGGCGACCGAGCTGGGCAAGGCCCTGGCCCAGCGCGGGCACGAGATCCACTTCATCAGCTACTCGCTTCCCTTCCGGCTACAGCACTACCACGAGCGCATCTTCTTCCACGAAGTGGAGATGGTGACCTACCCGCTGCTGGAGCACCCGCCCTACGCCATCGCCCTGGCCGCCAAGATGTCCGAGGTGGGGGCCCAGGTGGGCCTGGACCTCTTCCACGTGCATTACGCCATTCCCCACGCCGTCTCTGCCTTCCTCGCCAAGGCGATCCTGGGGCAGGGGCGGCCCCGGATCATCACGACGCTCCACGGGACGGACATCACGCTCGTCGGCAACGACCGCTCCCTGTTCCCCATGACGCGGTTCGCGCTGGAGCAATCCGACGGGGTCACCTGCGTCTCCCGCTACCTGCAGGGAAAGACGCGCGAGGTGTTCGACACCCATCGGCCCCTCGTGGTCATCCCCAACTTCGTGGATACCCGGCGCTTCATCCCGGAAGCCCGGCCCCATCTCCGGGAGCACCTGGCGCCCCACGGGGAGCGCATCCTGGCCCACCTCTCCAACTTCCGCCCGGTGAAGCGGGCCCCCGACGCCGTCCGCGTCTTCGCGCAGGTGCGCGACCGGTTGGCCGCCAAGCTGGTGCTCATCGGGGATGGCCAGGACGGGCCGCTGGCCCTGCACGTGGCCCGCGGCCTGGGGGTGGAGCGCGACGTGATCTTCCTCGGGAAGCAGGACGACGTCGAGAGCCTCCTGGCCATCGCCGACCTGATCCTGCTTCCCAGCGAGGAAGAGGCCTTCGGCCTGGCCGCCCTGGAGGCCATGAGCTGCGCCGTCCCGGTCGTCGCGACCCGGGTGGGCGGCCTTCCAGAGGTCGTGGAGGATGGGAAGAACGGCTTCCTCCTGCCGCCCGGCGACGTGGAGGGGATGGCCCGAGCCTGCCTGGATCTGCTGGCCGACCCCGGACGCCACGGGGAATTCCGCACCGCGGCGCGCCAGCGCGCCGTGTCCCACTTCGACACCAGCCTGATCGTGCCCCGATACGAAGCCTTCTACCAGGAGATTGCCACAGGCTGACCCATCCGGCTAGCGGCTGATGGACAGCTCCGACAGCGACAGGGATCTCCGACAGCGATTCCGATCCTGGTTTTATTCGCTGTCGGCATTCGCTATCGCTGTCGCCCCTCCCTGTCCCTGTCGCTGTCGCTGTCGGCTCTTGGATACGGCCGTGCCTGTCGCTGTGGCTTCGCGGCTCTCGGCTCACGGCGCGCGGCTCGTCACTCCTTTCCCCCTTGACACCCATACGACCGGGCGATACAA
>JACQXP010000305.1 GCA_016208645.1 Candidatus Methylomirabilota bacterium
CAGCACGGGGCGCATGTTGGAGCACTGGCACACCGGCAGCATGACGCGCCGAGTTCCGGAACTCCACCGGGCGGTGCCGCGGGCCACCATCCAACTGCATCCGGACGATCCCAGGGCGCTGGGGATCGCCTCGGGGGATCGGGTGAAGGTCACGTCTCGCCGCGGGTCCATCACGGGCGTGGCGGAGATCGAGGGGCGGACGGTCCCGCAGAAGGGATTGGTCTTCGTCCCGTTCTTTGATCAGGATGTCCTGGTCAACCTGGCGACGCTGGATTCCTTCTGTCCCATCTCCAAGCAGCCGGACTACAAGAAGTGTGCGGTCCGGGTCGAGAAGGTCTAGCAGGCTGCTGAAAAAGGCCCATCTGCGGCGTCAGGCGCTCCCCGCGGCACTGCGACGTACGCACCGATGTACGCCTCGTACCGCAGCTTCGCGCCCTCCTTGCATCTGAGCCTTATTGAGCAGCCTGGGCTACCAGGGTGCTTCTTGCACCCTACGAGGGAGCAGGCCATGCGTGATCGCACCGAAGCGCGAGTTCTTACGAGATGGCTTGGACTCCTCACGGCCGGTCTGCTCCTGAGCCTGCACCCCTGGCCCCCAGTCCCCAACCCCCAACCCCCGTCTGTGGAGGCTGCCGAGAATCCCCCGCCCGGAAGTTCCAAGCGACTGCCCCGCATGTACGACGGGGCGCCGCCCCAGATCCCGCACAACATCGCAGGCCTTCAGGGCCTCTGCCTCGGCTGCCACCTGGAGGGGGCACAGGGTGCTACCATTGTCCCGCATCCGGATCGGCCGAACTGTCTCCAGTGTCACATTCCCCAGGATCCGTCGGTGAAGCCGATGGTGCGGAACACCTTCCGCGATCCCGGCCCCGGACGCCGCAAGTAGCCGGGGAGCTTCCCCCCGCCTCGCCGATCGGTCTGCCAGACCCATCCCCTGGTCCCTCTCTGCAATGTCCCATCCTCCGACAGTCGAGAGACGCTGTCTCTCGTCGAGCCGGACAAGTCCCCTGAAAGCTGTTGACGCGTCCCGGACCGATCGCTAGGGTCCGATCTGACCTCGACGGAGGCGGACATGCCCGGCGAGACGGTCCTGATCGTGGAAGACGATGATTCCCTGCGGGTGGCCCTGGCAGACGCGCTGGCCGGCCTGGGCTACGAGATCATCGAGGCAGCGACGGGTGCAGAGGCTCTCGCCCTGGCGACCCGCCGCGTTCCGGATCTCATCCTGCTGGACCTCGGCCTTCCGGACCTGGACGGGTTGTCCGTCGCCAGGAAGCTCCGGGAGAAGCCCCAGACGGCCGGCATCGTTGTGGCCGCACTCACCGCGGAGGAGATCTCCGGCGAGCGAGCGGAGGAGGTCTACAAACACTGTATCGGGTACATCCCGAAGCCGGTGGGTCTGGATCGCCTGGCGCAGAACGTCGCCCTCTTTCTCCGAATCGGCCGACCCCGCGCGAAGATCGCCAGGGCGGCGGCCCTGGCGGACGACCATCCGAAGCGGCGTCACCCCAGGTTCAACGTGGAGATCGGTGCGCTCTGCCGCTTCCGCGGCAGCGCACGGCAGGGCGGAGGAGTGAAGGTGGCGGGTCTGGTTCGGAACCTCAGCGAGGGAGGCCTCAGGTTGGAGCTGCCCCAGATGCATCCCAGGGGAGTGTTGGCCGAGATCAGCTTCCGCACCGACGACGCCCGGATACTCGCCGTCGCGGAGGTGGTGTGGACCGGTGCACCCGAGACCGTGCAAGGCGTGGGTCAGGTGTTCTGTCACGGCCTGCGCTTCGTCCGGATGGCCCAGGACCAGCGGAACGCGATCCGGCGGTTCATCGTCAAGCGGTTCACGACTTAGTGCTCCAGGCCAGAATTGCGAAACGCAGGACTTAGCCTTCTTGGACGTCATCCCGGCCCATTCCCCCGGTTTCCCTGCCCGGTCGACATGAACGTGATGATGACGGGGGCGGTGACGGGCGCCGCCCTCATCGGCCAGTGGGAGGAAGGGGCCGCTGTCGCGTTCCTCTACGCCGTGTCCAATCTCCTGGAGGCCACCACCCTGGATCGGGCCCGGCGCACGATCCGGGGGCTGATGGACCTGGCGCCGCGCGAGGGGCGGACACGACGCTCCACCGGATCATCCACCTCGTGGTCTCGACACCGGTCTCGATCCTGTCGGCCGTTGCCAACGCCGCCCGGCAGGGGGTCCTGATCAAGGGCGGTGCCCATCTGGAGGCCCTCGGCCGGATCAGCACCGTGGCCCTGGACAAGACCGGGACGCTGACCACGGGGCGACCGGAGGTCACCGACGTCCTGCCCCTGGACGACACCGGTCCGGAGGCGCTGCTCGCCCTGGCCGCCGCCGTCGAGGTCCGGTCGGAGCACCCGCTTGCCCGCGCCATCATCCGGGCGGCGGAGAAGCGGCATCTTCCTCTTCAACCAGCGAGTGAGTTCACTGCCATTCCGGGACAGGGAGCCCGGGCCATCGTGGGAACGCAGGCGGTGTACGTGGGGAACCGCCGGCTGGCGGAGGAAGTGTGGCCGCAGGATAATCGCGCCGCCGAGGTTATCGCCCGGCTGGAGGCGCAAGGCAAGACCGCCATGATCGTGGGCACGGGGGAGGGGCCGCTGGGTGTGATCGGGCTGGAGGACATTCTCCGCCCGGAGAGCCGGGACGCCGTGACCTGCCTGCGCGCGGCGGGCGTCTGCCACGTCGCGCTCCTGAGCGGGGACAACGCCGCCGTGGCCGGTTCCATCGCCCGGACCATCGGCGCGGACGAGGTCCGCGCCCCCTTGCTGCCCGAGGACAAGCTTGCCGCCGTGGGCGACCTCCGGGAGCGCTACGGCGACCTGGTCATGGTGGGGGACGGGGTGAACGATGCGCCGGCCCTGGCCGCGGCGACGGTCGGCGTGGCCATGGGGGTGGCGGGCAGCGACGTGGCGCTGGAGACGGCGGATGTCGCGCTGATGTCCGACGACCTCGGGAAGCTCCCCTTCGTGATGGGCCTGGGCCGGGCGACGGTGCGGGTGATCC
>JACQXP010000306.1 GCA_016208645.1 Candidatus Methylomirabilota bacterium
AAGGAGGCCATCCTGCAGAGCAATGATTTCTGCGCGGCGCGGCAGGTACCGGCCGCCTGCCACGGCTGTGCCTTCGAAGTGAGTTGCACCGGCGGCTGCGTGGGACGGCGCCTGCTAGCCGGCGACATCACCGCGCCCGATCCGTACTGCCCCATCATCCGGCAGGAGACGCTCTCGATCTTTGCCCGGATGGCCCGGGGGAAGGCCCGTGTCAAGTCCGGCTCGGCCTGCACCACGATCCTCAGCGTGGACGGCCACGGGAGGGCCATGCCATGACCGGACTCCGGTGCGGCCGACCGGCCGTCGCGCCCGAACTGCCCGCGATCCTGTACCTCGAGACCACCAATCGCTGCGACTCGCTCTGCCAGACCTGCATCCGGACCTTCCAGACGCTGGAGCCGCCCAAGGACCTGACCCTGGACGAGCTGACGCAGATCGTGGATCAGTTTCCGCGCCTGGAGCGGGTGATCCTCCACGGGATCGGCGAGCCGCTGCTCAATCCGCACCTCTTCCGGATGATCGCCTATCTCAAGGGGCGCAGCGTCACTGTCCTGTTCAACTCCGACGCCATCGGCCTGACCGACAAGAAGCGACGGAGCCTCATCGAGAGTGGCCTGGACGAGCTGCGGGTCTCCCTGGACGCGGCGACGCCCGAGACCTATCGGGCGATCCGCGGGGTCCCCATGTTCCACCGGGTGGTGGAGAACGTCACGGCCCTGGTGGACCTGCAGCAGGAACTCGGCGTCCCCAATCCGAAGGTCTCCCTGTGGTTCACCGCCATCAAGAAGAACCTCCGCGAGCTTCCCGACTTCATCCGCCTGGCAGGAAAGATCGGCGCGGCCCGCGTGAACGTCCAGCGCCTCGTCCATTACGGCCAGGGTCTGGCGGTCCAGGACCAGTCCCTGCATGGGGCGCTGACCGCCCTGGAGGCCGAGATGCTGGCGGAGGCGGCGCGGCTCAGCCAGGAGCTGGGCATCGGCCTTTCCGCCTCGGGAAATACGACGCCGGAGGACAGCTTCACCTCCGAGGAGCGGGAGCGTCCCTGGTCCGGCTGCCAGCGACCGTGGAGCCTGAGCTACGTGACCGCCAACGGCAACGTGCTCCCCTGTTGCATCTCGCCCTGGACGGCCAAGGATTTCCCCGGGCTCATCCTGGGGAACGCCCTCACCGAACCCTTTGCGGAGATCTGGAACGGCGAACGGTACCAGCAGTTCCGGACGCAGTTCGAGAGCGACGGGGCGCCGGACCCGTGTCGGGGATGCGGGAGGCTGTGGTCGTACTGAGCCGTGTGGCGTGGCGGAGGGGTGGCGTACCGGCGCTATGTCGATCGAATGGCATGAGGAGGCGTCGTCGTGACCGATGAGCGGAACTGGGC
>JACQXP010000307.1 GCA_016208645.1 Candidatus Methylomirabilota bacterium
AAGTATCTGCGTGTATCTGCGTTTCCGCCTCTGGCGGACGGTTGCGATTGGGTCTTTCCGGTTGCTCTTGGCCTTCTCCATGGCCAATACCGCCTGGGCCGGCGGGTCGAACTACGGCATCACGCCGGGGGCCCGGCCCAAATATATGCCTTGCCGGCCGGCCCGAGCGGCGGCCCGTACGCGGTGACCGTGGATGGGGCGGGCGTCGTCTGGGTCAACGAGATCTCCAGCGATGCGGTCGTGCGCCTCGATCCGGCGGCGGGACAGGCGCGGCTGTTCAACCTGCCTTCCAAGGGCGTGGGCATCCGGAAGATGATCGTGGATACCGAAGGGCGGCTTTGGTACATGGGCAGCCACAACGGCCGCCTCGGCGTGATTGAGTAGAAGCCGCACCGAACGGGGGAGATTGTCGGCGATCCCAACGGCGCGGGGCGGGATGCCCCCGGCGTCCGGGGACACTGATCCGGAGGAGAACCATGCGAACGGCGGACCTGCTGACCGAGACGATCATCCCGATGGAGACCGTGCCGATCAAGTTCGGGGTCGGCGCCACGGAGGAACTCGGCTACGACCTCAAGCGCCTGGGAGCCCGGCGGATCTTGCTGGTGGCGGACCCGGGGCTCCGCGAGGCGGGGCTGACCGGTCGGGTGCAGGAGATCATGGAGGGGGAAGGGCTCCAGGTCACCCTGTATGAGAAGGTGCACGTGGAGCCCACGGATCACTCCATCCAGGAGGCCGTGGAGGCCGCGCGGCAGGCGGGGCCGGAGGCCTTCGTGGCCCTGGGCGGCGGAAGCACGATTGATACCGCCAAGGCGATGAACCTGTTCACCACGCACCCGGCCCCGCTGACCGACTACCTCAACAGGCCGGTCGGCCAGGGCAAGCCCGTCCCCGGGCCGCTGAAGCCCCTGGTGGCGATCCCCACCACGGCCGGGACCGGGAGCGAGAGCACCCCGGTCCTCGTGCTCGACCTTCTGGCCATGAAGCTGAAGACCGGGATCTCCCACCGATACCTGCGCCCCAGCCTGGCCCTCATTGATCCGCTGAACACGGTCAGCATGCCGGCCGCGGTCACTGCGGCCTCGGGATGCGATGTCCTGAGCCATGCCATCGAGTCCTTCACGGCTCGCCCGTACCATACGCGGCCCCGGCCGGCCTCCCCCGCGGAGCGGCCCGGCTACATCGGCTCCAACCCCATCAGCGACCTGTGGAGCGAGAAGGCGATCGAGCTGTGCGGGCGATACCTGCGCCAGGCAGTCCTCAACGGATATGACCTGGAGGCCCGCACGGCGATGCTCATGGCCTCGACCTTCGCCGGCATCGGGTTCGGCAACGCGGGGGTCCACATCCCCCACGCCATGGGATACCCGGTGGCCGGGATGGTCCGGGACTACATCCCGACGGGATATGCCGTGAAGGAGCCGCTGATTCCCCATGGGGTCTCCTGTATCCTGAATGCCCCCGCCGCCTTCCGTTTCACGGCGCCGGCGTGCCCCCACCGGCATGCCCGGGCGGCCGAGCTGCTCGGGGTACGGACGTCCGGCATGAGCGAGATGGAGGCCGCCATGGCGCTCCCGGAAGCCATCGTGGGCCTGATGCGGGACGTGGGTCTGCCGAACGGTCTGCGAGCGGTCGGGTACTTGGAGCAGGATATCCCCACCATGGCGGCGGGGGCCCTGAAGCAGCAGCGCCTGCTGACCTGCTCGCCCCGCCCCGTGGCGCTCGAAGATCTGGAGCAGCTCTTCCAGGCCGCCATGCAGTACTGGTAATCCTGGCTGGCCTCACCTGACAGGTGGAAGGGTTACGGGGGAGAACGCCGCGGGGTGACCCGTGGAGCAGCACGGTGCGGGGATTCCCAAGAGTGAATCTCTTTGAGGCCGCGGGGTAGGCGAGATGCTGCGGGTCAATCCTGCTCGGCTGAAGCGCGATCTGGAAGAGTTGGGCGCCATCGGCCGGACGCCCGAGGGCGGCGTGTCGCGCCCGTCCTGGAGTGATGCCGACATGGAGGCGCGCCGGTGGCTGCTGGAGCGGATCGCCGCCGCCGGTCTGGAGGCACGCGTGGACGCGGCGGGCAATATCTTCGGCCGCTGGCAGCCGGGGAGGCCCGTCGTCATGGTTGGCTCCCACATTGATTCGGTCCCCAATGGCGGCATCTTCGACGGGCCCCTGGGCGTCCTGGCGGGGCTGGAATGCCTGCGGCGGATCAGGGAGGAGGGGATCCGCCTCCGCCATCCGCTGGAGCTGGTCGCCTTCACGGATGAGGAGGGGGCGTTCGGCGGGTTCTTTGGCAGCTACGCCTTCACGGGCGTCCTGAAGGCCGGGGATATCCCGAGCATCAGGGATTCGAAGGGACTCCGGATCGTTGACGCCATGGCCCAGCACGGGATGGATGCGATGCGGGCCCCGGAGGCCTGCCGGAACCCCGCCGAGATCCGGGCGTACGTCGAATTGCACATCGAGCAGGGGCCGGTCCTGGAGGCCCGGCGGATCCCCATCGGGGTCGTGGAAGCCATCGTGGGGATTCGACGGTACGGCGTCACGTTCCGCGGCCGGGCCGACCATGCGGGGACGACGCCGATGCGAGACCGGAAGGACGCGCTGCTGGGGGCGGCCGAGCTGATCCTGAGGGGGCGCGAACTGGTGCTCGCCTTGGGCACCGAGGCGAGCCGGGTGACGGTGGGCATCATCCAGGTGAAGCCGGCGGTCGGCAATATCGTGCCGGCCGAGGCCACCCTGACGTATGAGCTGCGGGAGCAATCGGGAGCACTGCTCCGAAGCTTGGCCGAGAAGTCCCGCGCCCTCGCCATGGAGATCGCCTCGGCCCAGGGGCTGGCGGTCTCCATCGAGACGATCCTCGAAATTGATCCGGTGCCCGTGGCGGAGGAGGTCAAGGGCGCCATCCTGGCTGCGGCCGACGAGCTGGGGCTCACGTACCTTCGCCTGCCCGCCATGGCAGGCCACGATGCCCAGGTGGTGGGGCGGGTGGCCAAGGCGGGGATGATCTTCGTCCCCAGCCGGGATGGCCGCAGCCACTCGCCCCTGGAGTTCACGGCAGACGAGGACGTGGAGCGGGGGGCGAACGTTCTCCTGCTGACGCTCCTGAGGCTGGCCGCCGGGTGATCGGCGAATGAAGCAAGAACGTATGCGCAAGACTCAGCGCTGCGAATGGGCCAAGGCTGAACCCTCCATCGCGTATCACGACAAGGAGTGGGGCGTCCCGCTGCATGACGACCGCGCCCTGTTTGAGTTCTTGGTTCTTGAAGGCGCGCAGGCCGGGCTGAGCTGGGAGATGATCCTGAAGAAGCGGGACAATTTCCGCGTGGCCTTCGACAACTTCGACCCGCGCGTGGTCGCGAAGTACGATCGGCGCAGGGTGGATAAGCTGCTTGCCAACCCCGGCATCATTCGCAACCGGCTCAAGATCGCCGCCGCCATTCAAAACGCGAAAGCCTTCCTGGTCGCCCAAAAAGAGTTCGGCAGCTTCGACGCCTATGTCTGGCGGTTCGTCGGCGGGCGGCCGAAGCGGAATGCGTGGCGCACGTTGAAACAGATCCCTGCCCGAACCCCCGAGTCCGACGCCATGAGCAAGGACCTGTCCAGGCGCGGCTTCAGGTTCGTCGGCCCCACCATCTGCTATGCGTTCATGCAGGCAGTTGGCCTGGTCAACGATCACACCGTCACGTGCTTCCGGTATGCGGAGATCAAATGATTCATCAGGCTTGGATACTGACCCAATACAACCGGGAGGCATGACGCTCATTCACGGGAACGGATAGGAGGAGCGTTTCGCGATGAAGCCGGACAACTATTTGGCAGAGGCCATTCGCCAGTTTCGCAAGCTAAAGGACCTGGCCGAACGGGCCATCGCCCAGGTCGGGGACGAGGATCTGTTCGCCAGGCTCGATGAGGAATCCAACAGCCTCGCTATTATCATGAAGCACATGGCCGGGAATATGCGATCCCGATGGACCGACTTTCTTGCTTCGGACGGGGAGAAGCCCGACCGAAATCGCGAACGCGAGTTTGTGACCGAGACGGGAGACACGCGGGACAGAATCCTGGAGCGCTGGAATGGAGGCTGGCACTGCCTCTTCGAGGCGCTGGCGCCGCTCACCGGTGCGGACCTGGGCAGAACGGTGCTCATCCGCGGGGAGGCGCACTCAGTGATAGAGGCGATCAACCGCCAGCTTATTCACTACGCCTACCACGTTGGCCAAATCGTGTTTCTGGCGAAGCATTATGCAGCGAGCACATGGCAGTCGTTGAGCATCCCGCGCGGGAAGTCCGAGGAGTCCAACGCCGCGATGCGGAAGAGGAGAGAGCAGGCCCCGTGACGGCGCTCCAGTGCATCGAGGAGGAAATATGATCACGCGCCAGGCACTCAAGCTGAACTGGGAGGGGACCAACCGCATCCTCCAGGCGGCGGTCCGCAAGGTCGAAGAGGGCAGCATCCCGATGAGCATTGCCATCGTGGATGAGGGGTGTCACCTGCTGGGCTTCGCCCGGACGGACGGGGGGAAGCCGCACAACGTCCGCATTGCGCTCGCCAAGGCGCGGGCGGCGGCGTCGAACAGGAAGCCCACGGGCAAGATCAGCTCGACAGGGCAACCCTTGGACGATCACCTGGCGATCGCCATCCCCCTGGCGGCGGGGACGGACACCTACGTGACCTTCGCCGGTGGCCTGCCGATCATGGTGGACGGCCACTGCGTGGGCGGCGTCGGGGTGAGTGGCGGGCCCGGGGAGCAGGACGTGGAGGTGGCACGGGCCGGAATCGCGGCTCTGACACCGGAACGGACGTAGAAGCCCGGCGGCTACTCGGTGCATGACCGAGCCACCCGACATGCGGCGGGGCGGGCGGCCGTCCCCCGGCTCAGGGGGCGGTCGCCAGCCGGCGGACGGCGTGGATGATGCCCTGGGCGGCACGGGAAAACTCGCGCGGGTTGATTCTTTCCGGCAAGTCGAAGCGGCTGTGATACTCGGGATAGCGATAGGGGGCAGTGTCGGTGAGCATGAGGGCTGGGTAGCCCTCCTTCCAGAAGGACCAGTGATCGGACCAGTTGATCCCCGGGATCCACTCGAACGTGGCGACGCCGTCCACGGGGAAATCGCTGGTGGCCATGAAGTGGCGGAGGAAATCCACCACCAACGGCCGCGAGGGCAGATTTCCCACGACCGCCAGGAAACTCCCGGTGCTGGGGTACGCCAGGCCGAAGGGGAAGGGGTATCGCTGGGTCCCGCGGGCATTGGAGTAGTACCCAATGGTCTCCAAGGAAAGCATGGCGAGGATCTCTTCTCCCCGGCGGCGGGCCTGGCGGGCGTGCACCCGGCTCCCCATCTGCCCCGTGAGGAAGTAGGGTGGCTCCTCGTTCACGAAGGCCACGAACCGGACCGTCCTGGCGGGAGGTTCCTGCCTGAAAGCCCGTGACATCTCCAGAAGCAGCGCGACGCCCGTGGCGTTGTCGTTGGCGCCGGGGGTCCCGATCAGGGAGTCGTAATGAGCCCCCACCAGCACGATCCTCCCCGGCTTGCCTGATCCCTTCTGCTCCACGACCAGGTTGGCACTCGACTGGCCGCCGACCTCATAGACCTCCTCGGTCACCGGGAATCCCTGTTGGGTCCATATCCGACGAATGTAGTGTGCTGCCTCCCGCAAGGCTTGCGGGCGATGCAGGTTCCGCTCGCCTATGGTGCCCCCGAGTACCCGCACGTGCCCCATGAGCCGGCGCTCAAGCCCCTCGATCTCGGCGCCGGCCGCCTCATCCATCGTCGGACGTGTAATGGTGGGCTTTACGTCAATCATCACGCGATAGCCGATGACCGACAGAAGCAGCAGGCCGACTAGGATCGCAACGTACGTCCACATGCGCGCCGACACGTTACCCCGTGTCCCTCCAGCTTTCCTCTTCCCCCTGAACCGGCACGTCTTCTCGGGAGACCGCGCGGGCACATGCATGAGGGCCCAGTTCTGCGGGTGCAGTCTCGCCCGCGCGTCAAACACTATGGCCGAACAGAGAGGAAGGCGGCAAGCACTTTTCGCCACGGCCCCAATTTGGAGCGGGCTGGCGATGCGAATTCGAACAAGCGAGCGGCCGAGGGTCCGGGTCTGGAGGGCCTCCAGGGAGACCCAGATGCCGGGAAGCTCCGGCGGCCGAACCGCATCCGGACGGAGAACGGAGTGTAAATGCTACCAGGGCGGGGAGGGACGAAGGAGGGGGCGAGACACGGGCAGCAAAATCAGGGTATGAGACAAAGGGTCTCGGATGTTCCCTGGAAGAAACGGAGTCTGACAGGGACGGGGCCGCCGGCCCCGTGGCTGTCAGCTTCAGCCGATCCCATCAGCAGTGGTCGCGCAGCTCCCGCGCCCGCTGGTCTGCGCGGCGAAAGTGGACCAGAGCCGCTCGACCTTGTCCCTCCGGCATCGTGGGCAGACCGGCACGCTCGTCGAATTCATGCGCTGAACGAGCACCTCGAACAGATGGCCACACCCCAGGCACCGATACTCGTAGAGTGGCAACGTGGAATCCTCCTGCGCGGTGGTTATTCCCGGCCCGCATACTATAGCAGGACAAGCCCGAACCCCCAAGGCAAACCGGATGGAGCAGGGGGAGAGCCGAGAGCCGAGAGCCAAGAGCCGCGAGGGATCACCAACGGGCTGGGAGTCGGCGAGCCGGGAGCCGAGAGTCGAGAGCCGAGAGGGTTCGGGCGGTGTCGGACCTACTCAGTACGTCACATCATCCAGGAGGACCAGGAGGCCCCGGTACACCTCGTTATCCCAGAGGGGCCCGAAGATCCCCTTGAGCAGTTTTCCTTTCAGGCTGATGACCACCTCCTGTCTCCTGGAGGCGGAGTCGGAACGAAGCCGTTCCGCCGCCCTCTCGACCTCTTCCTGGTAGGCCGGTCCAAACGCCTCCCACAGGCTCGCCCCGATCAGTTCGTGCTCTTCCTTGCCCAGCATCGCCAGGGCAGCCGGATTGATGTAGAAAATCCGGTCTTCCTCGTCGGCCTCCAGGACTCCCTCGCTCATGGTCCGGAGCAAGAGGTCGTAGTGGCGCTTCAGGCTCAGCAGCTCTCCGACCATGCGTCGCGGCCGGAACCCTTCGTAGCCATAGACGCTCTCGTCCAGGGGGATGGAGCGGCCGTGGGCCTCCAGGTGCCGGAGGGCGGACAGGACGTTCTTGGTCACGATCTGCAGCGGCCCCTTGGCCACATAGGCATCGGCCGACACGCCGGGCAATCCCTCGATATCCCTGGCCGACAGGCCCGAGAAGATGACGATGGGGATGTGTTGAAACCGGGGATCTTCGCGCAGGTACCGGCAGACCCGGCCGCCATCTACCTTGGGCATGATGAGGTCGAGGAGGACGAGATCCGGCGGCTCGTCCCGGACGGCGGCCAGGGCCTCCAGGCCATTGGTGGCCCGCCGCACCTCGTACCCCTGCTCCTCCAGGAACTCCCCGAGGGCTTCCCGGAAGAACCGGTCGTCGTCAACGAGGAGAACGGACGTCTTCCCCATGCGCTGAGCTCCTCTGTTGTTCCAACAAGTACCCGATGATCTTCTCCAGCCTCGGCCCGAGCTCGCCGGGGGTCCCGTGCGATCCCTTGTTGAGGTAGAGGGCCGGCTGGCAGCGGCCGATGAGCAGGCGCAGGGTATCGTCGGACCGTGCAGCCGAGAGGAAGAGGACCGGGGTCGGCTGGGCCACCTTCAACCCTTTCTCCAGGGCCCGGAGGGCCACGGCGGTGGCGATCCCGTCCAGGGGCTGCATGATGATGTCGAGGATGGCCAGCTTGAGGGGAACCCCTTGGTGGAAACGGTCGGCCGCCAGGCTCAAGAACTTGGTGCCGCTCTCGCAGGCGATGACGTTCGTCGCCAGGCCCCGTTCCGTCAAGAGGTCGGACAGCAGCGTCAGGAAGAAGCGGTCGTCGTCGGCGATCATGATGCAGTCCAGGGCCTGGGGGGGAGGGCCCGAGTCCACGCTCAAGGGGAAACCGCAGGCGCTGCAGCGGATCTCGATGCTGCCCTCCTTCTGGACGGTATAGGTGTAGACCCCCTCTCCGCAGCTCGGGCAATCTTTGAAGGGGAGTCTCTGTTCTGTCGTCACGGGGCCTCCCGGGAGCGGTGTGCCTGCTCCATATGCCTCGTGTGTTTCGTCCGCAGTCAGCGGGGGCAGGGGTGACCCCCGGATCAATTCTCCGCAATGGCGGCGACGCCGCGGACCTCGAAGGTGAGGCTGTCCAGGGGGCGCTCTGCGCCGTCGGTGAGGGACAAGATGTGCCTCCCCGGATGAGGATCCCAGATCAGGGGTTCGGCCGCCGGGCCGATATCGGCTCCGTCCAGGATCCAGCGGAGAGGCGCACCAGCCACCCGGGCCTCGAAGACGATCCGCTGCCGCGCTGCCGGGATGTCCGGGTCGAGGGCGATCACCGTTCCCCGCGCGGGTGCGACGATGCGGGGATGGCCGGTGGCGAGGACCTGGGTGGCCGTCCGGGGCTCCGTCCCCTCGAAGAACCATTCGACCCGCGTCGGTTCGACCTCGCGCGGGAAGGCGATCGTCCTGGCGATGACGCCGGCGGGGGGCGTTGGCGGAGGGCTCGACGTCGCCCGGTGCAGCCAGGCCATGACCTCGAGCCAGACCGGCGCGGCGCCCGTGACGCCGCTCACGTCCTGCATCGGAGCGCCGGAGAAATTGCCCACCCAGACCCCCACCGTGTAGCGCCGCGAGTAGCCCACGCACCAGTTGTCCCGCATCTCCTTGCTGGTCCCGGTCTTCACGGCGGTCCAGAACCGCGTGGCGAGGGGATTCTCCAGGCCGAAGGTGGCGCTGCGGCTCTCCCGGTCCGCCAGGATGGAGCCGAGGAGGAAGGCGGTCTCCTGGGAGTAAAGCCGGCGGCGCGGGTGGGCCAGCCGCTCGCCCG
>JACQXP010000308.1 GCA_016208645.1 Candidatus Methylomirabilota bacterium
ACCACGTTCAGGCGGTAGTAGAGGTCCTCCCGGAAGGTCCCCTCCTCCACGGCCCGCTTCAGGTCCCGGTTGGTGGCGGCGATGACCCGGACGTCGATCTTGATGGTCCGGGTGCCCCCCACCCGCTCGATCTCCCGCTCCTGGAGGGCCCGGAGGATCTTGGCCTGGAGGTCCAGGCGCATGGAGCCCACCTCGTCCAGGAACAGGCTCCCCCCGGTGGCCAGCTCGAACTTCCCCACCTTGGTGGCGATGGCCCCGGTGAAGGCCCCCTTCTCGTGGCCGAAGAGCTCCGACTCCAGGAGCTCCGAGGGGATGGCGGCGCAGTTGACGGCGACGAAGGGGCGTTGGCCCCGGTTGCTCTGCTGGTGGAGGGCGCGGGCCAGGACCTCCTTCCCGGTCCCGCTCTCGCCGCTGAGAAGCACCGTGGCGTTGTTATCGCCGATCCGCGTGATCAGGGTGTAGATCTCCTGCATCCGGACGTTGCGCCCGACCAGGTCCTCGAAGCGGTGATCCCGCGCCACTTCGGAGCGGAGGTACATTACCTCCTTCACCAATTCCTGCTTCTCGACCACGCGCTTGATGAGGGCTAAAATCTCGTGGATGTCGAACGGCTTGGTGATGTAGTCGAAGGCGCCCAGCTTGATGGCCTCGACGGCCGTCTTGAGGGACTTCACTGCCGTCACCACGATGACGTCGGCCTGCTCGTTGAGCTCTTTGATCCTGCGGAGCACCTCGATCCCGTCCATGCCCGGCATGCGGATGTCCAGGAGGACCAGATTAATATCCCGGGTGCTGAGGATGCGCAGCGCCTCGGGGCCCTGGGTCGCGAATAAGAGGTCATAGTCCTTCGACAGGACGGCCTCGAAGGCTTCCCGGACCCCAACGTCGTCATCCACGACCAGGATGCTTGCCCGGACCGGAGAGACCTCGGTGCTCGCCATGCCGCGCTCCTGCGAGGAACCCGCCGTCAAACGAGCCCCGGCCCGATGCGCCGCTGCTCGCAACGGAATGGGGCCGGCCCGATCAGCTCGCTACACGCGCTAAGTAGCCCAAACGGCAGGGGATGTCAAGGATAAAGCCCCTCCGTGGCGCGTCTTGACAAGGGCAGGGAAGTGTGCGAGCGTTCCTTCGACGACCCTCAGGCTCACCCATGGACCTCCAGGAAAAGATCCGCAGCCTGCCTGACGCCCCCGGCGTGTACCTCTTCAAGGACGCGCGCGGCGATCTGCTCTACATCGGCAAGGCCCTCTCCCTCCGCAAGCGGGTCCAGTCCTACTTCACCGACCGGGATTTCGGCTACGACGCCGAGCGCCTGAGCGCCATGCTGGGGCAGATTGCCGACCTGGAATTCCTCCTCACCGCCAACGAGCTGGAGGCGCTGATCCTCGAGAGCAACCTCATCAAGCAGCGGCGCCCCCGGTACAACATCGTCCTCCGGGATGACAAGCATTACCCGTTCATCCGCCTGAACCTGAAGGATCCGTTCCCGGCCCTCCAGGTGAGCCGGCGGATCAAGAACGACGGCGCCCTCTATTTTGGCCCCTACGTCCCGGCCGGGACCATGTGGGACCTCCTGGCGCTGCTCAACCGGACCTTTCCCCTGCGGACCTGCCGCAATATCGCGGGACGCACCCTGTGCCTGGAATATCACCTGGGCCGATGCCTGGGGCCGTGCTAGGGGCTGGTGACCCAGGCGGAGTACGCGGAGATCGTGCAGAAGGTGCGGCTGGTCCTGGAGGGGAAGGACCAGGAGGTCATCCAGCAACTCGAGCGGCAGATGCATGGGGCGGCCGAGCGGCTGCAGTACGAGCGCGCCGCCAGGCTGCGCGACCGGATCGCCTCCCTCCGGCACGCGACGGAGAACCAGCGGGTCATCTCCGCCCGGGGCGAGGACCAGGACGTCTTCGGGTTGGTGCAGGAGGGGAACGAGCTGCAAGTTCAGCTCCTGGTGATCCGGGGCGGCCGGCTGATCGGGCAGGACAGCTTCGCCTTCGAGGGGGGGACCCAGCCGACCTTGGGCCACCGGCCCGTCGGCTGGGCGCCCCCGGGGGGCGCGGGCGGCGTGCTGGGCTCGCTGTTGGCCCAGTACTATCTGGGCGCGCGCCACATCCCCAAGACGATCCTGACCTCGCACCTGCCGGCGGAGGTGGACCTCTTGGCGAGCATGCTGTCGGCGCGGGCCCGCCACCCGGTGGAAATCCGCGTCCCAGAACGCGGCCCCAAGGCGCGCCTGGTGGAGATGGCGGTGGGTAACGCCCGAGCGTTACTGGCGCAGAGCCTCACCTCGACCGCGGCGCGCGAGCGGGCCCTGGCGGAGGTGCAACAGGCCCTCGGCCTGCCCCGCCTCCCCCGGCGGATCGAGTGCACCGACATCTCCAACATCTCGGGGGTCCTGGCGGTGGGCTCCCTGGTCACCTTCGTGGACGGGCAGCCCCGCCGGCAGGAGTACAAGCGCTTCCGGATCCGGACGGTGCTGGGCGCCGACGACTACGCCATGGTGCGGGAAGTGCTGGGGCGGCGATTCGGCAAGAAGGACTGGCCACTGCCCGACCTGTTACTCATTGACGGGGGGCGCGGCCAGCTCAACGCGGGGATCCTGGCCGCGAAAGAGGCGGGGCTCACCGACCTGCCCCTGGCGAGCCTGGCCAAGGAGGAGGAACTGGTCTTCCGGCCGGATGGGCCGGAGCCGATTAGCCTTCCGGACGGCTCACGGGGAAAGCATCTGCTCCAGCAGGTGCGGGACGAGACGCACCGCTTCGCCCTGATGTACCATCGCAGCCTCCGGGGGAATAGCGGCCTGCGCTCCGTCCTGGATGAGGTCCCGGGGATCGGGGCCCGGCGAAAGCGCCTGCTCCTCCAGCGGTTCGGGAGCCTGAAGCGCCTGCGTGCCGCCTCGGTCGATGAGCTGCGGACGGTGGGTGGGCTTCCACAGCGCGTGGCCGAAGCCGCCCACCATCTCCTGAATTCCGTTGCCCAGGAAGATATTGCAACCGCCAATGAACGCAAATGAACGCCATTCCTCTTTTTTGGATCGGAAGTCCTGATTCGCGTTAACCCAACTTCCAATGTGGGCTGCTATGGATCCGGTAGTTTC
>JACQXP010000334.1 GCA_016208645.1 Candidatus Methylomirabilota bacterium
CGCCAAACTTCCGCACGAGGCGAAACTCCCGCGGGCCGAGTGCACCACATGCCACCAGCGGGAGGCGAAGGCGTATGCGGGCAGCATCCACGGACGGGGCCTGGCCAAGGCCGACGCCGATGTCCCGACCTGCCAGCGCTGCCACGGCGGGCACGACATCGCGGCGGCGAGGGATCCGGCGTCCCGGGTGCAACCGCTTCGCCAGGCCAGGGTCTGCATGGAGTGTCACGCGGACACGCGCCTCACCGCTCGGCATCCGGAGATGCCCAATGTCCTTCTCATCCGCGCGTACGGGGACAGCGTGCACGGGCAGGCCGTGTCTAAGAAGGGTCTCGCCGTGGCTCCGACCTGCACGGGGTGCCACGGGACGCACGATCTCAAGCCCGCGGACGACCCTGGCTCCCCTGTTCACCGCGTGAACGTGGCCGAGACGTGCGGGGGGTGTCACCAGGGGATCCTGGCCGAGTACCGCGACAGCATTCATGCCGCGGCCCTCGCCACGGGCGTCAAAGACGCCCCGACCTGCACCGGCTGCCATGGGGAGCATACCATCGCTGCGCCCACGGATCCGGCTTCAAAGGTGGCCCCCCGGAACATTCCGAAGACCTGCGGGGCCTGTCACGCGACCGAGCGAATCGTCAAGGCGTACGGCCTGGCGACCAAGCGGGAGGAGACCTACGCCGACAGTTTCCACGGAATCGCCGCCAAGTTCGGGAACCTGGAAGCGGCCAACTGCGCCAGTTGCCACGGCTTTCATGACATCCGGCCGTCCAACGACCCCCGCTCCCGCGTCGCCAAGGCGAACCTCCCCGCGACCTGCGGCCAGTGCCATCCGGGGGCGGGAGTCAGGTTCGCCGAGGGGCGGGTGCACATCGAGAAGACCCGGGAGAGCGCGCCCGGCGTGTTCTACGTCCGGACCTTCTACACGTGGTTCATCGGGATCCTGATGGTCTGCTTCCTCGGGTATATGGCCATCGAGGTCTACGGCTATCGTCGGCGGAGGCGACAGGCGAGGCCTCCCGGGCCATAGCCCGGAGGAGGACGAGGCCGGGCCGAGATGGGAGACGAGGCGAACGCCATGCCGCGGGTGTCACGGCGGACCTTCGTGCAGCGACTGCTCAACGTCTCGCTGGTCGGCACCTCGGCCGTTGCCGCCTGGGGGGTGATCTCCCACGTTTGGCGGTATCTGACCTCGCCCCCCAAGCCGGAGCTGGAGGCGGGGTTCGAACGGGTGGTTGTCTCCTCGCTCAAGGGGCTGCCCGCC
>JACQXP010000335.1 GCA_016208645.1 Candidatus Methylomirabilota bacterium
CATGGCCTCCATCACGCCGACGTCCGACCGGGCGGCCGGACCCGGTTCCCCCAGGTCCGCCGAGAGATCCCGGCGGGTCAACGAATCGCCCGTGGTGACGATCACCGCCCGCTCCAGCACGTTGTCCAGTTCGCGGATGTTGCCCGGCCAGCGATACCCTACCAGTGCCTGCAGGGCATCATCCGAGAGCCTGGTCACCGACCTGTTCAGCCGGTTGGCGTGTCTGCGGAGCAGGTGCTCTGCCAGGATCGGGATATCCTCGGGTCGTTCCCGGAGCGGGGGAAGCCAGAGGTGGACCACCCGCAGGCGGTAGTACAGATCGCCCCGGAACGTCCCCGCCTCCACGCCTTTGTTCAGGTCGGCATTCGTCGCGGCGATGATCCGCGTGTGACTACGCATCGCCCGCGTCCCACCCACCCGGACAAACTCGCCGGTTTCGACCGCCCGCAGGAGCTTGGCCTGGAAGGCACCGGTGGTGCTCCCGATCTCGTCCAGGAAGAGCGTCCCCTCGCTGGCCACCTCGAAGACCCCCCGGCGGGTGGCCACCGCGCCGGTGAAGGCGCCCCGCTCGTGGCCGAAGAGCTCGCTCTCCAGCAGGGTATCCGTCAAGGCGGCGCAGTTGACGGGGAAGAACCCCCGATCCCGGCGGACGCTGAGGCGGTGGATCAGCCGGGCGAGCAGCTCCTTGCCGGTGCCGCTCTCCCCGGTGATCAACACCTTGCTGTCCGTGGCGGCGATCTTCTCGGCCAGGGAAAGAATCTCGCGCATGCGAGGATTCTGGCTGGCCGCCACCACCTCCCAGAGAGCATGCTCGCCGCGGAACGTCGGGCCGCTCTCTCCGTTACGGAGGCGGGCGCGCTCGACGGCCCCGCGAATCTTGGCGAGAAGCTCCTCCGGGAGGAAGGGCTTGGCGAGGAAGTCGGCGGCTCCCTCCCGCATGGCCTCCACCGCGGCGTCCACCGTGGCGAATGCGGTGAGCAGGATGACCGGGAGGGTGGGGTGATGGCTCCGAACCCTCTTCAGCAGATCCATCCCGCTGATCCCGGCCATCTTGAGGTCGGTCAGGACGAGGTCCGGGGATTCGGCGACCACCGCGTCGTAGGCCCGCGCGCTCTCGGCGCAAACGGCGCAGGCGTATCCCGCGCGGGCCAGCAGGTCCGCCAGGAATTTTGCCATCTCGACTTCCTCATCCACGATGAGGATTTTGCCCGTCAGCCTGGTCATTGCCGGTCCGGCTGCCCCTGGCAGCCCTGCCCCCTTCCCAGAGCCTTGCCGTGCTGGCCAAGAGCCTAACGACAATCTTGCCCTTGGTCAAGCGATGGCGTCCGGGAGGGTCCCTGCCGGACCAGGGTGATTCTGCTTGACAATGAGCGAGAATGCCCATACAGTGCCTGCTGCCGAAGGTTCAGACGGTTTTCGCTTTCTGTTTCTACGCCGCGAGGACCCGAGTCTTGCGGCGTTTTTTTCTTTTGGGCGATGTGGTCCCGTCCAGAGGGGCGGTGCGTCGCCGGGGAGGATTGATGACCTTCCGGAGTGGCCAGGATGGAGACGGTTTCGGCCCGATGGGGGGAGGGGGCTTTCGCCACCGCCCGTTGGAAGTGACCGTGGGCGAACGCGGGATCGAGGGAGCCCTTCGGCTGTTCAAAAAGCTGGTGCTTCGCGACGGGATCCTGCGGGACCTGAAGCGCCGCGCCCATCACGAGAAACCCGGCGACCGTCGCCGGCGGAAGGCGCGCGAGGCGGCACGGCGCCTCCGGAAGCGGTTGGGTCGGGCCCAGGCGCGGGGAGAACAGACCGAGTAGTCAGCGGGGCCAGAGTGCCTCGGACCGGGCGTGGCGCGAGCGGACCCACGACCGGGGGAGACGACGGAGAGCATCGCTCGCGAACGGAAACTGCCCCGCAGCCGCGGGGCGAAGGGGGATCAGGATCATGGGGACGAGGTTGTACGTAGGGAATCTGCCGTTTGACACCGACGAATCGCAGCTCCGGACCCTCTTCCAGGAGGGGGGACGCCAGGTCTCCGAGGTCAAGATCATTACCGACCGGGATACGGGGCGGCCCCGCGGGTTCGCCTTCGTGGAGATGGCGAGCCAGGCGGATGCCGAGGCGGCCATCAGCGCCCTGAACGGGCGGGACTTCGGCGGCCGAGCCTTGACTGTCAACGAAGCTCGCGAGCAGGCCCCACGCCGCAGCGGCGGGTTTGGTGGCGGTGGGGGTGGCGGACGCGGGCGGCGCGGGTACTAGGCACAAGCCCACACGCTTCGACCTACCCTCCGCGTTTCCTGCCGGCGAGCGCCCATCATCGCATTCGTTTGGACCAGCTCTTGGGTGCAGGGCAGAGACGGGGCCACGGGGCCTCATGCAGAACACGACAGGAGGCCGATCCCCGACCGGAAGGGACGGGGTCGGCCTCCTGTGCCGCACACGCACGCCGGCACGGTCCCGCCCGACCTCGTCCTCGGCACCCCCCTCTTCTGCCCCGCTCCGGCGTCCGGATGGGTGCAGGACGGCAAGGGCTTCGATTGGACGCTCGTCCCGGGCGATCCTGAGCGCATCCGCGCGACCGCCGGGCGGATCCGGGCTGCCCTCTGACGGGCCCGGCCTGAGACGGCCACACCCGGCCGTCCACGCCTTGACAGGGTCAGGAGGGTCGGCTACCGTAGCCAAGCGGTTGGCGGAGAGAATCACAGTGGCGTGGTTCAAGAAAGAGCCGCTGGTCAGCGGAAAGGAAACCAAGGTCCGGATGCCCGAGGGCCTCTGGATCAAGTGCGACCACTGCAAGGAGATCATCTACAAACAGGAACTGGACCGGAACGCCAACGTCTGCCCGCGGTGCCAGTTCCACTTCCGGATCGGCTCTCGGGCCCGCATTGACCTCCTCGTAGATCCCGGCAGCTTCGCGGAACGGAACGTCGCACTCGGCTCGCTGGACCCGTTGCACTTCAAGGACCAGAAAGGGTATCCGGACCGCCTCAAGGCCGCCAAGAAGGCGACCGGGATGGAGGAGGCCCTCGTGTCCGGGGTCGCGACCATCGGCGGGCACCGGGTGAGCATCTGCGCCCTGGAGTTCGCCTTCATGGGAGGGAGCATGGGCTCCGCGGTGGGCGAGAAGGTGACGCGCGCCATCGAGGACGCGATCAGGGAAGGGAGCCCGTTCATCGCGATCTCCTGTTCGGGCGGGGCCCGCATGCAGGAGAGCGTCCTGTCCCTCATGCAGATGGCCAAGACCAGTGCGGCACTGGCCCGCCTGGGCCGGGCTCGCCTCCCGTACATCTCGATCCTGACCGATCCCACGACCGGCGGCGTCACCGCCAGCTATGCCATGCTGGGCGACATCAACATCGCGGAGCCCAATGCGCTCATCGGCTTCGCCGGGCCGCGGGTCATCCAGGATACGATCCGCCAGGAGTTGCCGCCGGGCTTCCAGCGGGCGGAGTTCCTCCTCAATCACGGCTTCGTGGACCTGATCGTGGAGCGGAAGAACCTGCGCCAGACGCTCATCCAGCTCCTCGACTTCTTTGCCGGTGCCGCGGGCGCCCCGGCCGGGGCGTCGCGGCAATAGGCGTACCGGCGCGAGGGTGCCCCCCGGACCCTGCCGCCCTCCCCCGTCCCACGCTCGCCGGCCTCAGGAACCGCTCCCGTGACCTACGCAGAGGCGACCGAGTTCCTCTTCAGCCTGCGCCGCTTCGGCTGGCGCCTGGGCCTGGAGACGGTCCGTCGCCTGCTGGAGCTCCTGGACAACCCCCAGCAGACGGTTCCCAGCGCCCACATCGGCGGGACCAACGGCAAGGGCTCGACCGCGGCGATGCTGAGCGCGATCTTCCAGGCGGCGGGCTACCGCACGGGGCTGTACACGTCGCCCCACCTCCTCAACTTCACGGAACGGATCCGGATCAACGGCGCCCCCATCCCGGAGCGGGAGGTCACGCGCCTCACGGCCCGGCTGAAGGATCTCTGCGCGGCGCACTTCGCGCATCACGCGATCCCGAATCCCCCGTCCGACCGGCTGCCACATCCCACCTTCTTCGAGCTGACGACGGCCATGGCCTTCCAGCACTTCGCCCGGCAGGCGGTGGAGGCCGCGGTCATCGAGGTCGGCCTGGGCGGCCGGTTCGATGCGACCAACGTGATCACTCCGCGCGTGGCGGTGGTGACGAACGTCTCCCTGGAGCACCAGGAGTACCTGGGCCGGACGCTCGCCGAGATCGGCATGGAGAAGGCGGGCATTCTCAAGCCCGGCGTTCCCATCATCACCGCGTCTCGGGACGCGGGCCAGGAGGTCCTTCGCCGGACCGCGGCCGAGCGGGGGGCGCCCCTGGTGCAGGTCCAGGAGGCCTATGCCTTCCGCGTCCGGGAATCGGGGCTGGCCGGCCAGCTCCTGGACCTGACGGGACCCCGCCGCCGGTACGAGGCCCTGTGGATCCCCCTGGCCGGACGCCACCAGGCGGAGAACGCCGTCACCGCCATCGCCGCGGCCGAGGTGCTGGAGGCGCAGGGGTTCCGCCTGGGCGAGGCGGCGATCCGTCGCGGCCTTGAGGAGGCGCGCTGGCCCGGCCGGCTCCAGGTCGTTTCGGAGCGTCCCCGGATCCTGCTGGATGGGGCTCACAACCCGGCGGGGGCTCAGGCCCTTGCCGCGTTCCTGGCCGAACACCGGCCCACACTCAACCGCCTCATCCTGGTCTTCGGCGTCCTGCGGGACAAAGACTGGGAGGCCATGCTCGCCCTCCTGGGACCCCTCGCCGATCAAACCATCCTCACCCACCCGCCGGCCGACCGTGGGGCCGACCCGCACGAGTTGGTCATGGCCGATCGCTACTGTTCCAAGGTGGAGATTGCGGCAGACCCGGCCGAGGGGCTGGCCCTGGCCAGGGCCGTGGCCGGACCTGGCGACACGATCCTGGTGACCGGCTCCCTCTACACGGTCGCCGCCGCGCTTCGCGCCCTCGAGGTTCCGGTCCCCTAAGTCCCCTGTCGCCACCACGGCACACCCCCGTATCTCCAATGCGACGCTCCGCCCCTCCGCCACGGCTCGGGAGGCCAGAAATCCCCTTTTTCGGACGAGTTGCGTATGCTATCATCCACTTCCCGGCGTGGGGCATTTGTCTTGCACTGAGTGCGCCCCAGACAAGATGGGAGGATCGCCCATGTCTCCAACCAGGACCGTCAAGACAGGACCTCCCATGCAGGACCTGTGTGCCATTGTCATGGCCGCCGGCCAGGGGACCCGGATGCACTCCGACCTGGTCAAGGTCCTGCATCCCTTGAACGGCCTTCCGATGATCTCCCACGTCCTGGAAATGTGCCGGTGTCTCGGCGTCAAGCGCACCCTGGTAGTGATCGGGTATCAGGCCGAGCGGGTGCGCGATGCCCTGGGAGTACTCCCGGTCGAATTCGTCGTGCAGGCGGAGCAGCGCGGCACCGCCCACGCCGTCCTTCAAGCCGAGGCAGCCCTGCAGGGATTCGACGGAGACGTCCTAGTCATCAATGGCGATGTCCCGCTCTTGAGCGACGCCCTGGTCGAGCGGCTGGTGGCCACGCATATCAAGACCCGCGCCCACGCCACGCTGGTCACCACCCGGCTGGCCAACCCCCATGGGTACGGCCGGATCCTCCGGGACCGCCGGGGCGCCTTCCGGGCCATCGTCGAAGAGGTGGAGGCGACGCCAGCCCAGCGGCGCGTCACGGAAATCAACGCGGGCATCTACTGCTTCCGGGCGCCGCGCCTGTTCGCGGCGTTGCACCGGGTGAAGCCATCGGCCGTGAAGAGGGAGCTCTACCTTCCCGAGGTGCTGCCCATCCTCCGGAAGGCGGGTGGGCGGATCGCGACGGTTCTGGCCGAGGATCCCCGCGAGGCGCTGGGGATCAATACCCGGGCCGAACTGGCCGAGGCGGCCGCCGTTCTGCGCCGCCGTGTGGTGGATCGCCTGATGGCGGCGGGCGTCACCTGTCTGGACCCGGCGAGCGTGCATGTCTCGAGCCTGGCGCGCGTGGGGCGGGACACCACCCTCTACCCCAACGTGCAGATCGAGGGCCGGACCTGCCTCGGAGAGGGCTGCACGGTCCACGCGGGTTCCCGGATCCGGGACTCGCGCCTGGGCAACCGGGTGACCGTCCTGGATGGGTGCGTGATCGTGGAGAGCGAGATCGCCGACGACTGTGCCATCGGCCCCTACGCGCACCTGCGGCCGGGCTCGCACTTGAAGCGCAAGGTGAAGGTCGGCAACTTCGTCGAGGTCAAGAAATCGGTCATCGGCGAGGGATCGAAGGTGCCTCACCTGACCTACGTAGGGGACGCCACCCTCGGCGAGCGGGTGAATGTCGGGGCCGGAACGATCACCTGCAACTACGATGGCTTCGCCAAGCACCGGACCATCATCGAGGACGAGGCCTTCATCGGATCCAATACCAGCCTGGTGGCCCCGGTGAAGATCGGGCGGGGCGCCATCGTGGCCGCCGGGTCCGCCATCACCCAGGAGGTGCCGCCCGATGCCGTGGCGTTCGGCCGCGCGCAACAGGTGAACAAGGATGGCCGGGCGGCCGAGATCCGGAAAGCCCGGGGGAAGAAGTGAGCTGGGGAGGGAGGCCCACCGGAGAGGGATAACCAATTTCGAATGTCGAATGGTGAACGGCGAATTTCGAAGGCTCAAGGGTGCCCCACCTGGCGCCCGCCTTTTTCGGTCGTTCATCATTCGACATTCGTCGTTCGATATTCGTTATTCGCTTTTCCAGAATGATCTCGCCGCGGCCGTGCGAGGCCTGGCAGGCGGCTCGGAAACGGGAGAACACAAGAGGACGTGCCGAGGCTCGTGGTCTTGGGGGGACGCTCGGGCCCCTCTCTGATCGTGCAGGGTTTCCGGGGGTCCGGCTGGGCCGTCACGGCCATTGTCACCACCACGGATACCGGGAGCAGCAGCGGCGTCATCCGGGAGCAGTTCGGCCTCCCGGCGCCGGGGGATATCCGCAGCGTCCTGGCCAGCGCGGCGGATCCGTCATCCGACCTCAAGCCCCTGGCGGATCTGTTCGAGTTCCGCTTCCACCCCGCCCACGACTCGACCCTCCGGGACATGGCCCTGGGGAACCTGATCCTCACCGCCTTCACCCAGGTGCTGGGAGACTTCGAGCGGGCCGTGGCGGCTGTGGCGCAGCTCCTCAACTGCTGGGCGGTGGTGCTGCCCCTTCCCTCTTCCCCCGCGACTCTCTGCGCGCGGCTGGCCGACGGCTCGGTCGTCCGGGGGGAACTCAACGTCCGGGCAACCGGGAAGCCCCCCATCGCCGAGGTGTTCCTGGAGCCGGCGGAGGTGCGGGTCCCCGACGCGGCCCTGCAGGCGATCCACGAGGCGGACCTGATCGCCCTCGGCCCGGGCGGACTCTACTGCAGCGTCCTCCCCGCACTCTTGCCCGGCCCGATTCGCCAGGCCATCAAGGCAACCCGGGCGAAGACCGCCTACATCTGCAACACCACGACGCAGCCCGGCCAGACGGATGGATTCGACACCGTGGCCCACATGCGGGAGATGCTGCGGTACCTGGGTGAGGGCCACCCCGACTACGTCCTCCTGAATACCCAGGTGCCGTCGGAGGAGATGCTGGCGGCGTACCGGCGGGACGAGGTGCACTACATGCCGGTCACGCCCGAGGAGATCCGGCAGGTCAAGGCCCTGGGCTCCATCCCCGTCGTGGGGAATTTCGTGGAGGAGGGCTGGCGCGGGAAGCGAACGCTCCACAAGCTGGACACCATCCGCCACGATCCGCATAGGGTGGCCACCGCCCTGCGCGGATTGGTCGTGGAAGAGCCAGAGACGGGGGGATAGCGACAGGGACAGGGAGACCATGAAGGCGATCAGGATTCCCGCTGTCCCTGTCGGATATCCCTGTCGAGCGTGTCGAGGGAGAGGGAACACCGATGAGATATCGGACCTTCGGCAACACGAACCTAAAAGCATCGGAAGTCGGATTCGGCGTCTGGACGGTCGGCACGACCATGTGGGGGATCAAGGACGAGGCGGTCGGCATCCGGCTGCTGCAGCAGGCCTTCGACCTCGGGATCACCTTCTACGACACGGCCGACGTCTACGGCGATGGCCTGGGCGAGACCCTCCTGGCCAAGGCCTTTCTGGGGAAGCGAGATCAGGTGGTGTACTCGACCAAGTTCGGCTACGACTTCTACACCCACCCGGGGGTCCAGCCCGGCCAGCGCGAGCGGCCGCAGGATTGGCGCCCGGCCTACGTGCGCACGGCGTGCGAGGAGAGTCTCCGCCGGCTGGGAACGGATCACATTGACCTGTACCAGCTTCACAACCCCCGCATCGGCACCCTCCGGCGGGACGACCTGTTCGCCGAGCTGGAGCGCCTGAAGGTGGAGGGGAAGATCCACCACTACGGGGCGACGCTGGGCCCGGCCATTGATCCCCGGCAGGCCGAAGAGGGGACGTGTTGCATCCTCGAGCGCACGATGATCACCCAGATCATCTACAACATGCTGGAGCAGCAGATCGGCCAGCCCCTCATTCCCCTGGCCATGCAGCGGGGCGTCGGCCTCATGGTCCGTGTGCCCCACTCCTCGGGCCTGCTGGAGGGACGGTACAACCGCGAGACGACCTTCGGTGAGAGCGATCACCGGTTCTTCCGGGTGAACACCGACGAGCGCAAGAAGGCCTGGCTGGATGTCGGCCTGAAGAAGGTGGAACGGCTCGGCTTCCTGACGGGGGGGACGGGGCGGACGATCGCCCAGGCCGCCATCCGGTGGATCCTGGCCGCGCCGTGCTTCGCCTGCGTCCTGCCCAACATCTACACCGCGGAGCAATTGGCGGAGTTCGCCGGCGCCTCGGACGTCCCGGATCTCACCCCGGACGAGGTCCGGATGGTGGGCGACCTGTACGCGCGGAACTTCGACCTGCAACCGGCCGGGGCGATGTGAACCTCCCACCCAAGAGGGATGAGCCATGTGCGGCATCGTCGGCTACATCGGGGAGAAGCGGGTCGTCCCGATCCTCATCGAGGGGCTCAAGCGCCTGGAATATCGGGGCTATGACTCCGCCGGCCTGGCCGTGGTGGACCAGGGGCGGATGGTGATCCACCGCTCCGTCGGCAAGATCAAGGAGCTGGAGAATGCCCTCTGGGGCACCAGCCTGGGCGGGACCCTGGGCCTGGGCCACACCCGCTGGGCGACCCACGGCCGGCCGACGGAGGAGAACGCCCACCCGCACACCGACTGCACCGGGGACCTGGTCGTCGTGCACAACGGGATCATCGAGAACTACCTGGCCCTGAAGGAGAAGCTCCTGGCCGAGGGGCATTTCTTCCGCTCCGAGACCGACACCGAGGTCATCGCCCATCTCATCGAGAAGTACCTCAAGGTGGACCGGGACATCGAGGTGGCGACACGGCGCGCGCTGAACGATGTCACCGGAGCCTACGCCATCGGCGTCCTCTGGAAGGGCGACCCCGGCCGGCTGGTGGGCGCCAAGTGCGGCAGCCCGCTGGTGGTGGGCCTGGGCCAGGGGGACTTCTTTTTCGCCTCGGACATCCCGGCGATCCTGAACCATACCCGCAACGTGCTCTTCCTCAACGACGAGGAGCTGGTGGTCCTGACGCGGGACGGGGTCCAGGTCACCACGCTCACGGGCGAGCCCGTGCAGCGCCCGGTGGAGAAAGTGCTGTGGAGCCCCATCCTGGCGGAGAAGGGGGGCTACAAGCACTTCATGCTGAAGGAGATCTACGAGCAGCCCCGGGCCGTCCGGGACACCATCCGCGGCCGGTTTTCCGAGGAAGCGGGGCAGATCTTCTTCGAGGGCATGGAGGCGCTGGACGAGGCCCTGCCGCAGATCCAGAAGGTGATCCTGATCGCCTGCGGGACGGCCTGGCACGCCGCCCTGGTCGGCAAGTTCCTGCTGGAGGAGCTGTGCCGGGTCCCGGTGGAGGTGGACTACAGCTCCGAGTTCCGCTACCGCGATCCGGTGGTGGACCCCCAGACGCTGGTCATGGCGGTGAGCCAGTCCGGGGAGACCCTGGACACTTTGGCCGGCATCAAGGAGGCGCGCGCCCGGGGCTGCCACACCTTCGCCGTCTGCAACGTCGTCGGGAGCTCCATCACCCGGGAGGTGGACGGCGTCCTGTATACCCATGCCGGGCCCGAGATCGGTGTGGCCGCCACCAAGACCTTCACGGCGCAGCTCGCGGCCCTCTACCTCTTCGCGCTCTACTTCGGGCGGAGGCGGGGGAGCCTGGACGCGGCCCGCGTCCGGGATCTCTTGGCCGACCTGGTCCGCCTGCCCCAGCAGATCGAGACCGTCCTCCACCTGGACACGGAGCTGGAGCGGCTGGCGCACCTGTTCCACACCAAGTCGGACTTCCTGTACCTGGCCCGGGGCATCACCTATCCCATCGCCCTGGAGGGGGCCCTGAAGCTCAAGGAGATCTCCTACATCCACGCCGAGGGGTATCCGGCCGGCGAGATGAAACACGGCCCCATCGCCCTGATCACCGAGGAGATGCCGGTGGTGATCCTGGCGCCCAAGGACAAAGTGTACGAGAAGATCCTGGGGAACATCCAGGAGGTCAAGGCCCGCGACGGGATCGTCATCGCCTTCTGCACCGAGGGCGACCTGGACCTGCCTCGCAAGGTGGACCACTGCCTGGCCGTGCCGCGCACCTCTCCCCTGCTCACCCCGGTCCTCCTCGCCATCCCGATGCAGCTCCTGGCCTACCATGCGGCCGTGCGCAAGGGCTGCGACGTGGACCAGCCCCGCAACCTGGCCAAGAGCGTCACGGTGGAGTGAAGAACGGGGGCCGGGGGTTGGGGGTCGGGGGAGGCGGCGACAAACCGGCCGTGCAGAAGCTCCTCAGAAAGTCCGACTGAACCTCCCTTGTCCCAATCCAGGCGGGATGCCCGCGCACTGATTGACGAGACCGCCCCTTCCCCGCTCCCTCCGGTGACCTGCCGGCGGGGTGCGCCGGCCATATGAGCGTCACCCGGGGCGCCAGGTTTTGTTTTTGCACTCCGGATCATCTAGACTATAATCCTTCGTCAGTTGAGTTCCGTTCCGACCACCTCGCCTTCCCCGAAGGACAACACGACACCGATGCTTCCCGATCCCATCCTGACCGATCTGAACCCGCCCCAGCAGGAGGCCGTGCTGCACGGGGAGGGGCCGCTTTTGATCCTGGCCGGCGCCGGCTCGGGGAAGACCCGCGTCATCACCCGCCGGATCGCCTATCTGATCGGGCGGCGCAGCGTGCAGCCCTGGCAGATCCTGGCGGTGACCTTCACCAACAAGGCCGCCGACGAGATGCGGCGACGCGTGGAGCTGCTCCTGGGCGCGCGGGGCCTGACCGTCGCGCTGGGCACCTTCCACTCCACCTGCGTGAAGATCCTGCGCAAGTGGCACAAGGAGTTGGGGCTCCGCAGCAGCTTCGTGATCTACGACGACGCGGACCAGGTGAGCCTCATCCGGGACTGCGTGAGGGCGCTGGACTGGAGCGAGCGCACGCTGAACCCGCGGGGCGTTGCGGCGCGGATCAGCCGGGCCAAGAACGAGCTGCTGACGCCGGGCGAGTACGCCACCGTGGCCAACGACTTTCTGGAGGAGCGGACGGCCAAGATCTACGCCCTCTACCAGGAGCGACTGCGGTTGAGCCACGCGGTGGACTTCGACGACCTGCTGATGCTCGCGGTGCTGCTCTTCCGGGACGCGCCGCACGTCCTCAGCTACTACCAGAATCTCTGGCGGTATGTGCTGGTGGACGAGTACCAGGACACCAACCATGCCCAGTACCAGATCGTGAATTTCCTCAGCCACCGCCATGGGAACCTCACCGTGGTGGGGGACGACGACCAGTCCATTTACAGGTGGAGGGGCGCGGACCTCAACAACATCCTGGATTTCGAGCACGACCACCCGGGCTGCAAGGTGATCCGGCTGGAGCAGAATTACCGCTCCACCCAGAACATCCTGGACGCCGCCGGCGGGGTCGTGGCGCACAACATCGGGCGGAAGGGCAAGACCCTCTGGACCGAGAACCCGGCCGGCGACCCACTCGTCTTCTGCCAGGCCCGGGACGAGCAGGCCGAGGCGGAGTTTGTGGTCCGGACCATCAAGATGCTGGCGGCCGAGAACGGCTACAGCCTGGACGACTTCGCGGTCTTCTACCGAACCAATGCCCAGTCCCGCGTCCTGGAGGACGCCCTGCGACGCGAGGTGACCCCCTACGTCATCGTCGGCGGGCTGCGGTTCTACGAGCGGAAGGAGATCAAGGACCTGCTCTCCTACCTCCGGCTGGTGGCGAATCCCGACGACGCCCAGAGCTTCAAGCGCGTCGTGAACGTCCCGCCCCGGGGGATCGGCCAGGTCACCGTGGACAAGCTGGAGGGACTGGCGATGGCGGAGCGGATCTCGCCCTGGGAAGCCTGCAAGCTGGCCGGCGAGCGCAAGATCCTGGGTCCGAAGGCGGTCAAGGCCCTGGCCGAACTGGTGGGGCTGATCGAGCGGACCCGGGCCAAGGCAGAGGTCACCCCGGTCCCTGAACTCATCCTGGATCTGCTGGAGATCACGGGATACCTGGCGGACCTCAAGAACGAGGGGACCATCGAGGCGGAATCCCGGATCGAGAACCTCCAGGAGCTGGTCTCGGCCGCCCGCGAGTTCATGGAGCGGAGCGAGGACCAGAGCCTGCAGGCCTTCCTGGACAGCGTGGCCCTGATCTCCGACATTGACGAGCTGGCCGAGGAGAAGGGCGTGGTGACCCTGATGACGCTCCACTCGGCCAAGGGTCTGGAGTTTCCGGTCGTGTTCATCACCGGCATGGAGGAAGGGATCTTCCCCCACGCGCGGTCCCTGACCGACGACGACGAGCTGGAGGAAGAGCGCCGCCTCTGCTACGTCGGCATGACCCGCGCCAAGGCGCGGCTGTTCCTTTCAGCCGCCCTCTCGCGCCGCCTGTACAACAGCGACAACTACAACCTCCCCTCGCGGTTCCTGGAGGAGGTGCCCGACCAGTTGGTTGAGCGGATTGACGGGCTCCAGCGCACCTGGGGGCTAGGGCTGGGAAGGAATCACCGACCCCCGACCCCTGGCCCCCGACCCCTGGCCTCGGAGCCGCGCTACGAGGCGGACGAGCCGTTCGTGGACCACCTGCAGGTGGGGATGCGGGTGCGCCACCCCGACTGGGGGATCGGCACCATCAAGGAGCGCATCGGCGAGGGCGAAGACCTGAAGGTCGTCGTCACCTTCGCCGGCGTGGGGCGGAAGAAGCTGGCCCCGAAATTCGTCCATCTGGAGCGGGCATAAGGGGATTGCCGTGGCAAAGATCACGCGGAAGGAAGTCGAACACGTGGCCCGTCTGGCGCGGCTGGAGCTGACCGAGGAAGAGAAGGAGCGGATGACCGCCCAGCTCGATTCCATCCTCGGCTACATTGACAAGCTGGATGAGCTGGACACCTCCCAGGTCGAGCCGACGACGACCGTCATCCCCATGGTGAGCGTGATGCGCGAGGACGCGGTCCGCCCGTCCCTGAAGCAAGAGGACGCCCTGGCCAATGCGCCCGACCGCCAGGATGCTTTCTTCCGCGTCCCGCGGATCATCGAAGACTAACTAATGGAACCGCAAATGAACGCCAATAAACGCGAAAACTTCCCTGAAATGAATTTGGGTTGATTTGCGTTCATTGGCGGTTGCGTTGATCTGCGGTTGCATTGGAGAGGGTGCCTTGGAACTGCACCGGCTGACCATTCACGAATTGCGGGATCTGATCCAGAAGGGCGAGGTCTCGCCCGTCCGGGTGGTCCAGGATTTCCTGATCCGCATCGGCCAGGTGGAGGAGCAGGTCCAGGCCTTCAACACGCTGACCCCGCGAATGGCGGTGGGCTTCGCAAAGAAGTTCGAAGAGATGCAGGCGCGGAGGGAGAAACTGCCGCCCCTGGCGGGCGTCCCCCTGGCCATCAAGGACGTGATCTGCACCAAGGGCGTGGCCACGACCTGTTCCTCCAGGATCCTGGAGAACTACGTTCCGCCCTACAACGCCACCGTGATGGCCCGGCTGAACGCCGCCGGGGCGCTGATGCTGGGCAAGACCAACATGGACGAGTTCGCCATGGGCTCCTCCACCGAGAATTCGGCCTTCAAGAAGACCCGGAACCCCTGGAACCTGGGATGTGTCCCCGGTGGATCCAGCGGCGGCTCGGCCGCGGCCGTGGCGGCCGACATGTGCGCCGGTGCCCTGGGGAGCGATACCGGCGGCTCCATCCGGCAACCGGGCGGTTTCTGCGGCATCGCCGCCCTGAAGCCGACCTACGGCCGGGTCTCCCGGTACGGGCTGGTGGCCTTCGCCTCGTCCCTGGATCAGATCGGGCCCTTGGCCAAGGACGTCCGGGATGCCGCAATCCTCCTCAAGGTGATCGCGGGTCACGACCCGCTCGATTCGACCTCAGGCAACGTCCCGGTGCCCAATTACGAGGCCGGCCTCACCGGAGACATCAAGGGGCTCCGGGTCGGCATCCCCTCCGAGTATTCCATTCCCGGGATGGACCCGGAGGTCGAATCGGCGATCCACAAAGCCATCCGGGTCCTCGAAGGCCTGGGCGCCGTCCAGGAAAATGTCGCGCTGCCCCACACCGACTATGCCGTGGCGACCTACTACCTGGTGGCGACGGCCGAGGCCAGCTCGAATCTCGAGCGGTACGATGGCGTCAAGTACGGCTACCGGACCCCCAGGTCGGAACACCTGATTGACATGTACATGAAGACCCGGCGGGAAGGATTCGGGCCGGAGGTGAAACGGCGCATCATGCTGGGAACCTACGCGCTGAGCGCGGGCTACTACGATGCCTACTACCTGAAGGCGCTGAAGGTCCGCACCCTGATCCGGCAGGATTTCACCGAGGCCTTCAAGCGCTGCGACGTGATCGTCACCCCCACCTCGCCAACGCCGGCCTTCAAGTTCGGCGAGAAGATGGACGATCCGCTGCAGATGTACCTGTCGGATATCTTCACCATCTCGGGAAACCTGGCCGGGGTGCCGGGGATCAGCGTCAATTGCGGCTTCACGAAATCGGGGCTCCCCATCGGTCTTCAGGTCATCGGGAAGCCCTTCGACGAGGAGACGATCCTGCGGGTGGCCCACGCCTACGAGCAGGCCACCCCGTGGCACAGAGAGCGGCCGCGACTGTGATGAATTCCGGGCCAATTCAAAATGGAAAACCGACAACGGACAACTGACAATGAGAAATCACTCCAACAATCTGGAGATTCTCGGCCCTCCACGGTTGTCGGTTTCTCATTGTCCGTTTGAAATTTTTCATTGCGCCAAGGGGTTGCAGACACGATGAAGGTCAGGAGGTCCAGCATGGTGATCAGGCAACGGATCCGGGCAAGCCTTTGGCTGGGGATCACCGTGGCGTTTGTCGTCCTGGCCGCAGCGCCTGCTCAGGCCGCAAAGGCCGTGACGAAGCCGCCCACCGGGAAGAAGCGGGATCTCGTGGTGCTGGATCATGAGCGGTGGCTGGACACCCTGAAGGGGACCGTCAAGAACTTCGGCAAGGCCTCCGCCCGTGACGTCACGGTCGTGGTGAAGTTTCTCGACAAGAAGAAAAAGGTGCTCGGCACGCAGCGGGTGAGCGCGGGCGACCTCCGATCGGGCGACCAGAGCTCCTGGAGCCTGGCCATCCAGGAAAAGAACCGGCCGGCCACCAGCTACCAGTTCGAGGTGCATGCGATCTGGCAATAAACTGAAGAGCGTTCGACTGTTCGGTCGTTCGGGAGTTCGGCTGTTCGAGAACCCCCGAACGCTCGAACACTCGAACCCCCGAACGCTCTTGGGTATTTCGCATGTTGTACTTCGCCTATGGCTCCAACATGCATTCCGGGAACATGCGGAAGCGCTGCCCCGGCTGCACCTTCGTCGCGGCGGCGCGATTGCGTGAGTACCGGCTGGCCTTCACCCGTCCCTGGGCCCCGTGGGGGGGTGGCGGGGTCGCGGATATCCAGCCCGAACCGGGGAGCAGCGTGGAGGGGGTCGTCTGGGTGATCACCGGGGCCCACCGCGACGCCCTCGATGACTACGAGGAGTACCCGAGGGCCTACACGCGGAAGGACGTGGTGGTCGAGACCTTCGACGGCCGGACGCTGACGGCCTTTGCGTATGTCGCTCGTCCGCGGGGAGAGTATCGGCCGGGTCGCCGGTA
>JACQXP010000336.1 GCA_016208645.1 Candidatus Methylomirabilota bacterium
CCCCGACGGCAACGTCGTGCACTACATCAGCAGCGTGTTTGCGTGCCGCATCCTGGCGGGCACCCTCCAGACCTGCGACGAGACCCTGGACCTGCAATTCTTCGATCCGGCCCAGCTCCCCGAAGACCTCGTGCCCATGCACCGCATCCGGATCCGGGACTGGATGACGAACTCCCCCTCTGCCTTCATCCGCTGAGCCTGAACCTTTCACCGCCAAGACGCCATGAACACCAAGAAATCCCCAGAAAAGATCTGCGTTCATTTGCGTTCATCTGCGGTTGCATTCCTTCCGCCGCCTTGACGGTACCCGCCTCTCACTTCGGGAAATCCCGCGGCGCGCGCCCGAAGCGGCATAAGCAAATTATCAAGGCCTGACCCCCAGGGCAGCGCGCAGGGCTCTGTCGCTCGGAGCACGCGCACTCCGGGTGTGAGGGGACCAACGCCTGGGCTTTTGGTTTGACAGGTCGGAAGCGCTGTGGTACTCATCGTTGCCCGATTATGCTGATAACCGGACAGGAACGGATCGGCGGCCTCCGCCGCCGTGTTCGATAGGTTGCCGTCATGACCGACAACCCGACCGAGCACCCGCCGCTGCGCAGCCGCGACCTGCACGAGCCGCTGGAGCGGACGGCGCACCGCGCCCTGCTCCACGTGGTGGGGGTCCCCCACGGCGACCTGGGCAAGCCCCTGGTCGCCATCGTCAACTCCTGGAACGAGGTGGTCCCGGGCCATATCCACCTCCGCGCCCTGGGGGAGCTGGTGAAGCTCGGCGTGCGCGAGGCGGGCGGGATCCCCATGGAGTTCGACACCATCGCCCTCTGCGACGGGCTGGCGCAGGGGCACGTGGGGATGGGCTTCTCCCTGCCCAGCCGCGAGGCCATCGCCGACACCGTGGAGATCATGCTGGAGGGGCACCGCTTCGACGCCGCGGTCATGCTCTCCAGTTGCGACAAGATCGAGCCGGGCCACCTGATGGCCGCCCTCCGGGTGAACATCCCCACGGTCATGCTGACCGGCGGACCCATGGAGGGCGGCCGCTACAAGGAGCAGGGCGAGATCACGCTCTCCACCATGCGGGAGTTCGCCGGGCAGGTCAAGATCGGCAAGCTCAGCCGGGAGGAGCTGACGGAGATCGAGAAGGCGGCGCTGCCCGGACCCGGCTCCTGCTCCATGATGGGGACGGCCAACACCATGGGCTGCCTCATCGAGGCCTTGGGGATGTCGCCCACCGGCTGCGGAACCATGCTGGCCGTGGATCCCCGGCGCCCCGCCCTGGCGCGCGAGGCGGGGCGGCTGGTCATCGAGTGCCTGCGCCACGGCCTGACTCCCTTGAAGATCGTCACGCGCCAGGCCATCGAGAACGCCATGGCGGTGGACATGGCCCTGGGCGGCTCCACCAACAGCGTCCTGCACCTCCTGGCCATCGCCCACGAGGCCGGCATCCCGCTCACGCTGGACGAGTTCGACGCCGTGGCCCGGCGGGTCCCCCATCTGTGCAACGTGAAGCCGTCGGGCCAGTACTCCGTGGGCCGGATGGACGAGGCCGGCGGGTTGCCGGCCCTCATGCAGGAGCTGCGGGAGTTCCTGCACTTGGACGCCCTGACGGTGACGGGCAAGACGCTCGGCGAGACCATCACGGGCGCGACCGTCACCAACCGGGAGCTCATCCGCCCGCTCCACGATCCCCTGTACCCCCAGGGGAGCCTGGCCATCCTGCGGGGCGGCCTGGCGCCCGACGGCGCCGTGGTGAAGCAGACCGGCGTGCGCTTCAAGTCCATGCTCACACACCGGGGGCCGGCCCGCGTCTTCGAGAACATGGAGGAGGCGGTGCGCGCCGTCATGGGCGACGCGATCAGGCCGGGCGACGTGGTGGTGGTCCGCTACGAGGGCCCCAAGGGCGGACCCGGCATGCGGGAGATGCACCAGATCACCTCCATCATGGTGGGCATGGGGCTGGACGAGCACTGCGGGCTGGTGACGGACGGCCGGTTCTCCGGCTCGACGCGGGGGCCCTGCATCGGCCACGTCTCCCCCGAGGCGGCCGAGGGCGGCCCCATCGCGCTGGTGCAGGACGGGGACCTGATCGAATACGATATTCCGAACCGCCGCCTGGACCTCTTGGTGGCGGCGGACGAACTGGCGCGGCGCCGCGTTGCCTGGAGGCCCCCCAAGCGCGAGCTCAAGGGCATCCTGGCGCGCTACGCCCGCCTGGCGGAGTCGGCATCCAGGGGCGCGATCCTGCGCGAACCAATAGGGTGGTGAGCCATCATGGGTAAGGCAGAGAACGGCGGCGGTCGCGAGGGCCGGGGCGGCCGGCAGTCGGCCAGCACGTTCCCGAACCGGTCCATCCCGCTCTACTATCAACTCGAGAATATCCTGCGGTCCAAGATCGAGGGCGGCGAGGTCCTGCCCAACCACAAGCTGCCCACGGAGCAGGAGCTGTCCCGCGAGTACAAGATCAGCCGGGCCACGGTCCGCCAGGCACTGGCGGCGCTGGTGTCCGAGGGGCTCTTGTTCCGGAAGCAGGGCAAGGGCACCTTCGTCACGGAGAAGGCCGCCCAGACCAAATCGGTGAAGCTCACCGGGTTCACCGAGGATCTCTTCACCGAGGGGGTCAAGGCCGAGGTGCGGGTCATCGAGATGCGGGCGGTGCCGGCGCCGGAGCGGGTGGCCGGGGTGCTCCGCATCCCCACCGGCGAGGAGATCATGCGGTTCAAGCGCCTGCGCTCGGTGGACGGCGCGCCGTTCTCCTACGTCATCAATTATGTGGTCCCGGAGATCGGGCAGAAGATAAACGAGAAGGACCTGCAGCACCACACCATGCTCCACCTGCTGGAGGAGAAGCTGGGGATCCCCCTGGGGACCATCCGCCACTTTGTGGAGTCCATGAAGGCCGACGTGGAGGTGGCGTCCCTGCTGGCCATCAGTGTCTTCGAGCCCGTCCTGTACATGGAGACCGCGGTCTATTCGGCCGAGGGTCGCGCGGTCGAGGCGGTGGACACCTACTTCCGCTCCGACCGGTACCGCTATACGGTGGAACTCATCCGCAGTCAGCAACTCCGCAAGGATCGTGGGAAACGCAGCCGGTAACTCCACGCGCTCGTCCCGCTTGCGTCTTCTGGTCACGCATCTTTTCCGGACTTCCGCCGGCGCGAGGCGAACCGATCTCGCCGGCCGGCCCCCGGTCACCGGCGCGGGCGTCCTCACGGCACCGTATGCCCAAAATGTGTCGCCTGCGCACCGGACATGCGCAGAATTGCGGCGGAAGAACGCGAGCGAATCGTCCACCGCGAAGGCTCCCGTGACCGAAACGGTGGATGCAAGACCTGGATTCTGGCGGTCATGCACGATTCGGGGCATGGTATATCGTTTGCACAGGCGATGACGGTAGCCGGATGCCCTGAATCCACGACCACCGTGGGCCCGGGCGGGTCGGACAAATTCCGGGGCCCGTACCGCAGCACCCAGAAGGAGCAGCGCGCATGAAAGACCGAGGCAGGGATGGACCGAGCGAGAAGGATCTGAAGGGCGCCGGGCTGACGCTTCACGACCTGGCGGCGCTCGATCCACAGGCCCTGATGCAAGAACTGCACGAGACCACGCGGCGACTCGATGCCGCGTTCGAGCAACTCGAGCACGCCCACCAGCAGAACGAGCGCCTGGTGGCCGCCCTCACGGCCGCCAAGGAGCAGCTCGCCCAGTTGCGGGCCGAGGTGGACAAGCTGGCCGCCCCCCCGAGTAGCTACGGGACCTTCCTCCAGGCC
>JACQXP010000337.1 GCA_016208645.1 Candidatus Methylomirabilota bacterium
AAGTATCCGACGCGCTGAACTGGGCATGCATGAAATCCGACGCGATGACGTCGAGGCGCAGCTGTTCCCTGGCGAATCGTGTCGCGGCCGCCGACGTATCGATGCCGACGCACTGATACCCATGCCTGCGCGCGTGGTCCAGGAAGAAACCCAGGCCGCATCCGATATCCAGGATCCGGCCGGCGGGCTTGAATGCCCGCACCACGTGGAGCATCCGGGCCGCGAAGCCATAGCGCAATGCGCATTGCTCCGTGTAAAACCGCTGGTAGTGATGGTAGTCTTCCGCAAAATGCTCCCGCCCGTCTGACTCGGCTGGGACCGGCATGGTCCTCGCGAGGGTGCAGGTCGTGCACCGGACGATCGCAAAGGTTTCCGCGACCAGCACAGGAGTCCAGTTGTCCGAGGTGCAGATGGGACAGGGCATCTCCCGTGAGGCAGCAGCCACCTGCCACTGACTAGGGCCCGGATGTTGATGCCGCATGCTGGCCGGACCCCGCCGGCGTACCGGGACGCGTCGCACTGGCCTGCGACTCCAGCATCGCCGGGGAGTCCAGTCGCTTGTCATACAGCGCATCGAACGTCCACAGCCAATAGAGATAATGCGGAAAGAACCTCGAGTTTCGGAGCAGGTGGTGGAGACCTCGTCGGAGAATGCCGGCGACATACCGCGAGCGTGCCAGGCGGTTCCGCTGCCAGGCTGTCGGGAGGATGGTGTGTCGAGGGGCCCACCCCCAGGGGACGATCTTGGTGGTCCGGAAGCCGTTTTGCTCGAGGAATCGCCTGAAATTCGCGAAGGTGAACAGGCCTGGGTACAGATACGGATGGCCGATTCTCGGGTTGGGAATGCTGCAGATGAGACGCCCTTGCGGTTTCAGCACCCGCCCGATCTCGTCAATGGCATGCTGCGGATTCGCCAAGTGCTCAAGGGTCTCCAGGCAGATCACGATGTCGAAGGTGTCCGGCTCGAAGGGCAAGCGCTGGGTCGAGACATCCACCAGGGTCGCGGGAACCCGCCGGGCCAGGCAGTGTTGGACGCCGCTCTCCGAGGCATCCACGCCGGCAACCTCGTTCCGTTCCCTCAACAGTTGAATGCAGCCTCCGTCTCCACACCCGATCTCCAGGATCGTCTTCCCTGCAACGCCGGGCATGAAGGTGTCGATGGTCCACTGATACCGGGGCCTGTGGAAGTCGGGGTCGCCGGCATCGTTGTAGTAGTCGCGATATGCCTCTCTCGCGGTGCTCATCGGACACCTCCGGGCGGGGTCATCGAGCCGACCCCGGAGCGAGGATCTGCCGCAGGGCCAGCTTTTCCTCGGGCGTGAAGAATCCGACGAGGTATAGCGTGGCGCAATAGCCGAGCGCTCCCAGGGTGAGTCCGGTGAAGCGGTGGGTATCGCTGAAGTACCAGACGGGGAGACCCAGCAGCACGGACGAGGCAAGCACGGGAACCAATCCCGACAGGTATTGGATGTCGCTCATCCGCCGCACGAGGAGGGCCACCAGGACCAGGCCCATCAGCTCGCAGAAGACGGTGCTGATGGCGGCGCCCATGTAGCTGTATGCCGGGATCAGGACGAGATTCAGCCCGATGTTGATCAGCGTGTTGGCCGAGAGAACGATGATCCAATACCATTCCCTGCCCGTCGCATTCAGGGCGTGCGCCAATGGCATGTACATGAACATGGGCGGGATGGCCAAGACCAGGATCCGCAACACGGGCGCAGAGCCGCTGAAGTCGCTCCCGAAGAGGATCCGCACGATCCAGGGGGCGAGGAGCGAGATGACCACGCTGGCGGGAATGCCGACGGCGGTCATGTATCGATAGGAACGTTCGATGGTCTGCTGGAGCGCTCGGGGCGCGGCCGTGGCTTGCGCGGCCATCCGGGGATAGAGGACCCCGGTGATGTTTGCGCCGACCACCATCAGCACATCCAGCAGCTTGTAGGCGGCGCTGTAGATCCCCACGGCCGCGTCACCCTGCATCTTCTCCAGCATGACCACGTCCACGCGATAGTACACGTTGTTGAAGATCACCATGAGGGCGAATGGAATCGTTGAGGTCAGCAGGGCCTTGAGCCGCGCGCCCTCGAATCTGTAGTCCGGCGGGACACAATACCGGTCGGAGGCCAGCTTGGTGAGAACGAAAACCACCAGGGGGTTGGCCAGCAGGAGTGCAACCAGGCCGGTGACGTCCACCCGGAGCTGGATGGCGACGAGGATCAAGCCGACTCGCAGCAGTGTGCTGATGACCTCGATGGCAGAGGCCACGTGCATTTTTTCGAAGGCATTGAGCAGGGCGAGGTACGGCGCGCCCAGAGCGTTCACCGCCACGCCGGCGCCAAGCAGGGCAATGGGGAGGACGAGCTCCTTGGGATTGAAGAGTGCACCACTCGCGGCCACGGTGAGGAAGGTAAGCGCGGCCAAGCCGTACTGGAGCACGAGTGCCGCGCCGAGGCTGGCCCCGGCCGAGGACTTGTCCCGCGCTGCCTCCCGGGTCAGGAGGATCGGCAGCCCGAGACCCGCCAGCAGCCCGAAGAGCGAGGCGAAGGTGGAGACGTAGTTATACTGTCCCAGCCGCTCCACCCCCAGATACCGGACCAACAGAACCGATGCGGCGAAGCCCAGCAGGTAACCAGTAAATTTCGCGGCCAGCCGGCTCAGGATGTTGCGTGTGATGACGGAACGCCGCATGAACGTCGGTTTGACGGACCTCTCTTCGTGGGCAACCACCCGCATCACCCGCCCGAGCCCGATCCGTAACTCCCCCGTTCGACGAGTCTCCGGCCGACAGCCCGGAGGAGGTCCGGCAGATAGCGGCTCCTCAGAATGATCGTGCACCGGTTCCGGATCCGGTCGATCAGGGAGTTCTGGCTGACTTTCTGCGCGACCAGGATGGAATCCACGAACCGGATGTTCCGGAAATGGTCCGACTTGATCACCAGATCCTTGACGACCTTCCACGGGCCCGGCGCGTCGGCATCATGAAAGGCCATGATGCCCCCGACGATGACCTTGGGGAACCACAATTGAAAATCCAAGAGCACCCGGGGGTATTCGTGATCGCCGTCGATGAAGATGAGCTCCACGGGCTTTTCGAAGGAGCGCGCCGCCTGTTCCGAGGTTTGGACAAGGGGAACCACGATCTCATCAACATGCGCCGCCGCGATATTCCTCTTGAAGTCGTCAAAGGACCAGACCGCTCCGTACATCCCCTTCAGCTCACCGGATCCATCGTGAGGATCGATGGCGTATACGGAAACTCCCCTGCCGGCCTTGGAGCCCCTGCCCAGCCAGATGGTCGATTTTCCCTTGAAAGAGCCGATTTCCACGATGACGCCCCGGCCGAGGCAATTCCTGGCCAGGGCATACAGCAGTTTGCCCTCCGCATCCCGCAGCCAACCGTGCACTGTGTCCACCAACTGCTTGATGGCGTCGATTTCCGGACTCTCTGGCATGGGATCCTTTTCAGGTGCGACGCGCCGGAACGGGCTCCGTGGGCCATGGGTCCGGATGTTCGCCGGCAAGGGGCTCATGCGGGTCGGAGCACCCAGGCTCCCTCGGGTCGATCCGGGTGGGGTCGTGACGGGCGTCCGAAATCAGCCGTCCCCGCGCACGGCGGCGGACTGGAAAATCTCAGTCGTGGCGATACCCTCTCGGTGGCAACCACCTACGCGACCAGAGCTGGCCCCCCATCCGACCGACCCGGAGCCTGTGCGGGCCCCCCCTTGTCGAGCAAAAGAGGAAGCAGGGTAATGATCCCTGTCATGAACCAGAAGGGTTCCATGATCCGCACGATGATGAAGGTGTTGGCGCCAATGGCATGAATGACCATGGCCACCAGGCCGGCCAGGTAGCCCAGGGTCACCCCCTCGTACCAGGTGCCGGCGGCCCGCTTGTGGATGTCCCAGGCGACGTCCCACGTCCGCCACAACAGCCAGAGGAACGCCGCCAACCCCACCAGGCCCGTTTCCACGAGCACCCGGACGAACTGGGCATCCATGAAGGCGAAACCCGTCACCCCGTATCCAAAGAGGGGCCTGTCGGTCCAGCCCTGGAACCCCTGCCTCCAACTGTCAAAGCGGGCACTCGTGGACGTATCCAGCCGGGCATTGCCGATGCGGTAATCGCCGCGATCCACCTTCGCGTTCAGCGTGTAGTCGTAGCGTTCCACGACCTGCTTGGGAAAGGCGAGCGGGCCCAGGACCACCAGCGCGCCCAGCCCCACCATCAGGATCAGGCGGCGCCGGCTGAGGATGACCAACGTCAGGAGCATGGGGACGGCCGCCAGCCAGGAGCTGCGGGAGAGCGTGTACAGGAGGGGGAGCGCCAGGAGGCCGGCGAATGCCGCCCAGCCCAACGGCGCGAACAGGCCCCGGGCCGAGAGGGCCTGCGCCAGGATCAGGGCCAGCATGAAGACCAGGTATCCGCCAAAGGTGTTCGGTTCCCCGAATTTTCCCTCGAAAGGCGCTGCCACACGCTCTCCGGACGGGATCTGGGCGATTCCGATCACGGCCGAGATGGCGCAGGTGACCAGGACCGTCGTCATCAGGCGTCGCGCCTGGCGTTCGTCCCGGACGTAATTCACCGCCATGAAATACACCACGAAAAATTCGAGGTATTTCAGCGTGAAGAAAAACCCCCGGATCGGACGCACGTTGCCCAGGAACACGCCCAGCAGCGTGGCGATGACCAGGGAGACGGTATAGGCAAGGATGGCCCGGTTGAGGGGCGTCTTCCGGATCAATCCCAGTTCCTTGAAGATGGCCGTCCGGGCGAACCAGGCCAGGGCCACCGCCACCAGGATGAGATCCTCCATGCGGAGGACCAGCACGTCACCCTTCGTCGCCGGCTTGCCGAGGGAGACGCCTCCGACGCCGCCCACCACGAACTCCGGTGAGAGGAGCATGGACAACAGGATGATGTGCAGGGCCAGTTCACTGTTCAGGAAGCTGGTGAAGAGGATGGTGATCAGCAGGACGGCGCCCAGGCTGAGCCCGGCGGTGGTGTGGGCGACGATGAAGCCCCCACCGAGCGCCAGGAGAAGCACGAGCGCTATCAGTGGAATGGGGCCCGCCAAGAATTCCGCCGACCGGTTGGCCATCCTGACCCTTGGTTAGCGCCGGATCACTCGAGGGCGGAGACCCCTCTCGCGCAGGAGGTCCGCCAGCCGCTCCGCCTCCCGGGGCGTCCCGAAAGCCTCCACCAGCAAGGTCTGCTTCGAGCCGGCCGGACGGTCTCCGGACGCCTGGCGGAGCAAGGGAAGATACCCGGAGCGTCGCGCCACCTGGGTTGCCTCGGCCGCCTGATCGGGCGTGGCAAGCCCGCTGACCTCCACCGCGTAGGGGAGCGAGACGACCACGGCGTCCTCGATCCGGCCCTTGGCCCGCAGCTCTCGCTCCGCCTCGGCGGCGCTGGAGGCGGACTCGAATCCCCCGATGAGGACCCGGTACCACCTCCCTTTTCCCGGGACCTGGGCGGGAACGGCGAATGCCTCCAATCCCTCCTTTCTGAGATTCTCGGCGTGGGCCAGTGAGATCGCTCGGTCCGGCCTCGAGGCCACCTGGATCGCGAACGGGTGCGCCGATCCGGACGGCCCCGCATTTCCTCTGGGCGGCGGCGACGATGGGGCCGGCGTGGGGGCGGGCGAAGACGGGGCTGGCGTCGCGACCGGCGGTGGTGGAGCCGTGGGTCGGGGG
>JACQXP010000338.1 GCA_016208645.1 Candidatus Methylomirabilota bacterium
CGACGTCGAGAGCCTCCTGGCCATCGCCGACCTGATCCTGCTTCCCAGCGAGGAAGAGGCCTTCGGCCTGGCCGCCCTGGAGGCCATGAGCTGCGCCGTCCCGGTCGTCGCGACCCGGGTGGGCGGCCTTCCGGAGGTCGTGGAGGATGGGAAGAACGGCTTCCTCCTGCCGCCCGGCGACGTGGAGGGGATGGCCCGAGCCTGCCTGGATCTGCTAGCCGACCCCGGACGCCACGGGGAATTCCGCACCGCGGCGCGCCAGCGCGCCGTGTCCCACTTCGACACCAGCCTGATCGTGCCCCGATACGAAGCCTTCTACCAGGAGATCCTCGGAGCCTAATACCGATAGGGACAGGGATAGCGACAGGGAAACGGCGAAATTCTGGAAACGCTGCTCGATCCCTGTCGCTGTCGCTGTCGGCCTTCGATGTCCCTGTCGGCCGTCCTTATCGCCATCCGTCATCGCTGTCGGCTTTCGCTATCGCTGTCGCCCCTCCCTGTCCCTGTCGCTGTCGCTGTCGGCTCTTGGATACGGCCGTGCCTGTCGCTGTGGCTTCGCGGCTCTCGGCTCACGGCTCTCGGCTCGTCACTCCTTTCCCCCTTGACACCCATACGACCGGGCGATACAAGAGGGCACGCATCTCCCCTCTCATTGACAGGCCACTCCTGTTCGCCGGCGAAACCGAGATGAAGCAGGGTAGCTCACAAAGAATCGGATCTCTCCGCCGCGCCCCTTCCTGGCTGCCCAGACTGATGTCATCCCCTGCCCTGTTTGCCGGTGTTACGATGACCCTCCTGGCCTTGCCGGGCTGCGCGACCACCGAGGAGCAGCGGTTCCCGCTCGATTACCCCTCGGGACAGCGCGCCGCCATGCAGCCAGGCACGGCCCGGGAGGCGTTTGCGGCCTACAAACGGATGGGTGCCGAACTCGAACGCCAGGGGCGCTTTGCCCAGGCGGCCATCGCCTATTCGAATGCGTTCGCGTCAGCGCGGGCCCTGGGACGCCTCCAGGACGCCCTCGAAACCAGCCAGAAGGCCGTGGAGATGGCGGAGCGCACTGGGAATCCGCGGCACATCGCCCCCGCCTTGATCCGCCTGGGACAGACACACATGGACCTCAACGCCCCACAGAGGGCGATCCCGGTTTTCGAGAAGGCCGCCCAGCATGCGGTGGACGCCAGGCATCTCAATGCCGAGGGCAGCAGCTATATCTGGCTCAGCCGGGCCTACCGGCGCCTGAGGAAACCGGACCTGGCCAGGGAAAACACGGAGAAGGCCGTCTCCGTCCTGGAGTCAGCCATCCTTCGCATGCAGGGTGGGAGGGTGCGCCCGGGATCCAGAAGAGAGGGCGCAGTATGGAATATGGAGCGGAATTACGCCAATGCGCTCCTTGATCTGGGCTGGAATGATCTGGCCCTGAACCGGCTGGAATCCGCCCGGACCGCATTCCAGAAGGCCCTGGAGGCCGCGAGACGAATCGGGGACCCCCATTTCATGGCCCAGGCCCAGCAGGGTCTGGGCAGAGTGGCCGCCGGTCGTCGAGAATTCCAGGCCGCCATGACTCACCTGCAGGAGGCTCTCCGGCTCTCCCAGCACCCTCGCCTCGCCGAGCAGACGCAGAGGATCCTCGGGCGCGTCTATTACGGCATGGGCAACCTCACGGAAGCGGAAAGGGCCCTGCGCAAGGCCGTGGCAAGTATCGAGGACATGCGCTCTCAGCTCCAGTCCGAGGAGCACCGCGAGGCCTTCGTCGAGGACAAGATGGGGGCCTACGCACAACTCATCCAGGTGCTCTTCGACCAGAGGAAGCTGGCCGAAGCCCTCGACATGAGCGAACGGGCCCGGGCCCGGGCGTTCCTGGACTTGCTGGGGAACCGGGTGAGCCTAACCAAGGGAGCGAACGCCGCCCTGATTGCCGAGGAGAAGGCCCTGCAGGAGCGGATCGCCCAGCTCAAGGCGCGCGAGTCCTTCCCGGAGGGCGACGAGGAGGCGACGGAAGAGACAACCCGTCCCGACCAGCGTGCCCTTCAGCGCGAACTGGATCTGGCACGCGAAGCGTATAGGGCCTTCCTGTCCCGGGTCCGGGCTCAGAGCCGCGAGCAGGCCTCCCTTATGACCGTGGAGCCGCTCACCGTGCCAGAGGTCCAGGCGCTGCTCGAGCCCGGGACCGTCCTGCTGGAATATTTCGTTGGCGAGGGCCGCACGCTAGTCTGGGTGGTGAGCCGGAACAGCCTGCGCGCCTTCCGCCTGCGAATCGGGGAGGAGGAACTGGCCAGGCGCGTCGGCGAGTTCCGGGAGCTCATTGCCTCCCGCGGGCGGGCGGAGGAACTCCGGCAGACCGCCCACGACCTCTACCAGGCGTTGCTCGCGCCAGCCCTTCCGGCCGAGCTGCCCCGCGAACTCATCATCGTGCCCCACCGGGTGCTCCACTATCTGCCCTTCCACGCCCTGATGCCGGCCCCGGACCGATGCCTCATCCAGGAGGCGGCCCTCTACTACTACAGCAGCGCCAGCCTCATGCAGTTCACCCGGGCCAAGGCGCGGGGGGGGACGCTCAACCTCTTCGGCCTGGGGAATCCGGACCTCAACGATCCGACCCTCAACCTCCGGTACGCCGAACGAGAGGTCCGCGCCGTGGCCGACCTTTTCCCGCAGTCGGTGATCCTCGTCCAGCGGGACGCCACCAAGACCACGACCCGCGAGCACAGTCCCCGGCACACCCTCCTGCACTTCGCCACCCACGCCGAGCTGGATGAGGCGGACCCCCTCGGATCGGCCCTCC
>JACQXP010000339.1 GCA_016208645.1 Candidatus Methylomirabilota bacterium
ACTTGCTCAGAAAAATAGCGAAGCCCTGGGCGCACAGCGGGGAGCCGCATCCAGGCTCCTGGAATGCTCCTACTCCAGGAACGCGAGGCGCTCTCGCATCGCCCTTTCAACCTTCTGGGTGATTCGCAGGGGCCATTCCTTCAGCCGGTATCGCATCGCACTGGCTGACACGCCATGGAGCCGGGCCACTCGCTCCTCAAGGTGGGCCTGCACCGCGGCGGGGTCGCCGAACCCAGCCGCCTTTACGAGCGCCGGATACACCCTGCGGGCCTCCTGGGCCACGGTGATCGTCGGCATGAGGAGAGCAGCGGCTAGCCGCTTCGCGTTCCGATCAATCTCGTGATAGCTGCGCCACGCGTGGAGGGCGAGCAGATCCTCCAGAGTCCGGACCTGGGCCATGATCTCCCGGTGGAGGAGCACATGAGCGAACTCCTCGGCCACGGTGAACCGGTAGAAGCTGGCCGATGGGTGATCAGCCACCTCAGCGTCGATGATGATACGCATGGTGTCCGTATCCGGTTCGTACCGGGCGAGGCCGGCCACTCCGCACAGCTCCTGGAGGCCGGGGAGGATGTCCAGCAGCAGCCCAGGCTCCTGATCCACCAGGGACTCGATGTCCACGGGGATGGTCGGCGGCCAACCACAGCGGTCCCGGAGCAACGTCTCTGCGCGCCGCTCCAGTTCGGTGACCGAATAGCGGGGGACCTTGGTGAGCCTCACCGAGCGCGCTTCCCGAGCTGGCGGTTCACGTACTCGGTCAGTCGCTCAAGGTCCTGATGGGTCAGCCGCTTGTTTTCGATCGTGCGAAGGAGGACGGGGATGCCAGGGGTGCGGCCCGCAAAGGTGGCAACATCGGGGGGCAGGGTCCCCGGTCTGTGCTTCGCCGCCAAGTCAAACAGCCGCCGCCGCTCCCGTGAAGCCTGAGGGAGTCCCAGGGCATCGGCGATCCTGGCAAGAACCGCCTCCCTCTGCGGGGGCGGCTGGCGCCCATACTCAATCGCGCAGAGGTTCGAGGGCTTCAGTTCGGCCGCCTCCGCGAACGTCCGCAGCCCGAATCCAGCCTTCAGCCGGCAGGCCCGCAGGTACTCCCCAAATGTCATGCTCCTCCCCATCTGCTCCACCTCCTCTCGGAATGTTATTAGCCTTCATAACACTAACCCAGCCCAAGGGAAGATGTCAATGGAGGAATGTGGGGGTGTGGGGGTGTCATCCTTTGCGTGGGGGGCCCCCATCCCCCTTCTGTGCTGCCCCCGGGTGCCTTCCGGGGCGCGTTCCATTATCTGGAGCGAGGGCGGGAGATTCCGGGCCTGCGATTCCCGGAATTTCCGTTGCAAAGGCGGAGAAAAGCCGTTAGGCTTACGCCGCAGGTCGCGGGTAGACTGGAGACAGCGCGATGGCGATTTCCGCACGGGGCGTCCCGGCACCCGGCCCATGATCCAGCTCTTCCACGTCTACAAGACCTACGCCAGGGACGTCGAAGCCCTCGTTGATATCAATCTGCACATCCAGAAGGGGGAGTTCGTCTTCATCGCCGGTCCCAGCGGGGCCGGCAAGACGACGCTGCTCCGCCTGATCTTCCGCGACGAGCTGCCGACGTCGGGGCAGATCCTGGTGAACGGCCGGAACGTCGTGAAGCTGCCGGATCGGGCCATCCCGCACCTGCGGCGGAGCATCGGCGTGATCTTCCAGGACTTCAAGCTCCTGCGGGATCGCACGATCTTTGACAACCTGGCGCTGGTGTACCGGGTCCTGGGAATCCCCTCGGCCACCGGCAAGCGCAAGGTGGCCAACCTGCTCAAGCTCGTCGGCCTGAGCCACAAGGTGCAGATGACCCCGTACCGGCTGTCGGGGGGCGAGCAGCAACGGGTCGCCATCGCCCGGGCGCTCATGAACGATCCGCTGCTCCTCCTGGCGGACGAGCCCACGGGCGACCTGGATGCGGATCTGTCCATGGATGTGATGCGCCTTCTGGGGGACATCAATGCCCGGGGAACCACGGTGGTGGTGGCCACCCACGACCTGGATGTGGTGCGGGAGTTGGGGCGGCGCACCATCGTCCTGAAGGCCGGGCGCCTCGTCGAAGAGCACCCCTAAGCAGACAGCGGAGCAGCGCACGCGATGGAACGCCTCCGGTACATCCTCCAGGATGCCCTGGTCAACATCCGCCGGAGCGGGTGGGGGGGCCTGGCCTCCATCGGAACCATCGCCGTCTCCTTCGTCATCGTGGGGATCTTCCTGATCATCACCCGCAACCTGGGGGCCGTGGTGGCCGAGTGGAAGGAGCAGTTCCAGGTGACCGTGTTCCTGGAGGACGGGATCACCGCCGAGCAGCTCGCCCTGGTCAAGAAGCGCATCCAGAGCGAGCGTGCGGTGAGGGCCATGACCTACACCTCCAAGGAGGAGGCCCTGCAGAGCTTCAAGCGGGAGCTCAAGGGCAAGGAGTCGCTCCTGGAGGGTTTGGGGGAGAACCCCATCCCGGCCTCGCTCCAGCTCCGCATCCACGAGGCGTACCAGACGCCCGAGGCGCTCCGGCAGTTCGCCGCCTTCCTCACCCGTCTGGAGGGGGTGGAGGACGTCTTGTACGGCCAGGAATGGGTGGACCGCGTGGCCTCCGCCGTGCGGGTCCTCCGGCTGCTGGGCCTGAGCGTGGGCCTGGCCCTGGGGATGGCCTCGCTCCTGATCGTGAGCAACACGATCCGCCTGGCGGTGTATGCCCGGGCGGAGGAGATCGAGATCATGCGACTGGTGGGCGCCACCAAGACGCACATCCGGGCCCCCTTCCTGCTGGAGGGGATGATCCAGGGCGGCCTGGGGGCGGGCCTGGCCCTCCTGCTCCTGTTCGGGGCGTACCGGGCCACCCTCTGGCAGCTCCAGCTCACGCCGGGACAGATCTTCGGGGTGGGCGTGGGGAGCTTCCTGGATCCCCGCTGGGCCACGGCCATGCTGCTGGCCGGGGCCAGTGTGGGCGCATTCGGGAGCCTGATCTCGGTGGGCCGCTTCCTGCGCGCCTGAATCGTCGGGGGCACGATCCTCCTGAAAGCAGGCGTTCGGTGGTTCGGTCGTTCGGTGGTTCGGTGGTTCCGCGGGTGAGGTCCGAGACCTTGAGCCTGGTCGTCGTCCTGCTGGTGTCCGTCTCGGCGGCCCTCGGGCTCGTGACGGCGGGTCCGGGCCTCGGCGCGGGCGAGACCAAGCCCCCCGGGCGCAGGAGAGCCGGGACCGCCTGAAAGAGGTCCAGCGCGAGCTGGGCCGCGAACGCGAGCGGGTAAAGGAGGCGGGGCGGAAGGAGGCCTCCCTCACCCGGGAGCTGGCGCGGCTCGACCAGGATCTCAGGGAGAAGACCAAGACCCTCCAGGGCCTGGAGGCGAAGCTTCGCACCAGCCAGCAGCGGATCGTCAGGCTGTCGCAGGAGATCGCCTCCACCGAGACGCGCCAGAGCCGCAGCCGCGGCCTGCTCAAGCGGCGCCTCCGGGCGATCTACAAGCAGGGACGGTTCGGCTACGTGCGCATGCTGCTGTCGGCCGAGGATTTCTCGGCGGCCGGCCGCCGCCTCAAGTACCTGTCGGCCGTGGCCGGCCAGGACCAGCGGCTGATGCGGACCTACAGCGCGACGCTGGTTGACCTCGCGCAGAAACGGACCGAGCTGGAACGCTCCAAGGCCGAGGTGGCCGACGCCAAGGAGAAGGCCGCGGCCACCCGCGCTCAGATCGCCGAGGAGCAGCGCAAGCGCCGGGTCCTGCTGGCCAGCGTGCGGGAGGAGAAGGCGGGCCATCTGGCCGCCATCAAGGAACTGGAGGCCTCGGCCAAAGATCTGCAGGCCCTCATCGCGCGGCTGCAGAGCGAGGAGGAACGCCAGCGGCGCGCCGCCCGGACGGCCCCCCGGCGCGAGGGCGCGCGCGGAGAGGCCCCGGGCAGGAAGGACGATGTCCCGGACCTTCGCGATGACGGCCGCTTCGCGCAGTTGAAGGGGAGGCTCCCCTGGCCGACGACCGGGTCGCTCGCCTCCACCTTCGGACGGCAGGAGCACCCCCGGTTCCGCACCGTGACCTTCAACCGGGGGATCGAGATCGCGGCGCCCGAGGGCCGGGACATCGCGGCCGTGGCGGACGGGACGGCCATCTATGCCGACTGGTTCAAGGGGTATGGCCGGCTGATCATCCTGGACCACGGGGGAGGATACTTCACGCTCTACGCCCACGCGTCCGAGCTACTGGCGCGGGCGGGGGAGGCCGTCCTGCGGGGCCAGGTGATCGCCAAGGTCGGAGATGCCGGGTCGCTGGAGGGCCCGCAACTGTATTTCGAATTGCGCCACAAGGGGAAGCCGCAGGACCCGCTGGCCTGGCTGCAACCCCG
>JACQXP010000309.1 GCA_016208645.1 Candidatus Methylomirabilota bacterium
CCTGGACGCGGCCAAGCTGGTCGCCACGCTTCGCAAGAAGAAGGTGAAGATCGCGGTGGTGGCCGTGCCCGCGGCGGTGGCCCAGTCGGTGGCCGACCTTCTGGTGGAGGCCGGCGTCACCGCCATCCTGAACTTCGCGCCGGCCCAACTGGCGGTCCCCGAGGGGGTCAAGGTCCAGAACGTGGACCTCTCGGTCCTCTTGAAGACCCTCTCCTACCACACGGTCCGCACGACCTGCGCCACTCCCCGGCGGGTGGAGGCCCGGACGTCGGCGTAGCTGCGGGCTACGGCTCCCGTCTCCTCACCTTCGGGTCCGGCCCGCGCTCCTTGTGTGCATGCAGGAACGGTCCTTCAGAGATCGCCCGCATTCCATTCTTGGGGACGCCGCGCTCCCGGAATATAATGCCTGGCCCGGGGGCGTATCGCGACGCCTCGACTCCTTCGCCATGAAGCGCCAGCCGGAACAGACAGGGTGAATTCGATGCGCCTTCGTCGGATGCTGCTGGCGGGGCTGATCCCCGTGCTCACCTCGGCCTGTGTCCTTCCCGCTCCGGGGCTCCTTCCGGCGGAGTCCCCGCGTGGTCCCGAGGTCCTGGACGCCCGCGGGAGCTTCACCCTTGCGAATGGGATGGAGGTGCTGGTCGTCGAGACCCCGAGCCCCCTGGTGGCCTCGCTGATCCTGGTGAAGAGCGGGTCGAGCGACGAGACGGTGACGAATATCGGGGTGTCCCACCTCCTGGAGCACGTCCTGTTCGACGGGACGGCCCGCCGAACCAAGGAGGAGCTGTTCCGGGAGGTGTACGGCATGGGCGGGTACCTCAACGGGTTCACCACCGAGGAATACACCGGCTACATCCTGATGGCCCACCCGGATTTTCTGGAGGCGATGCTGGACATCCAGGCCGACATCCTGTTCCACTCCCGGTTCGACGCGGCCAAGCTCGAGGTCACCAAGGGCGTCGTCATCGAGGAGATCCGGCAGGCGCAGACGAATCCCGCATCGCGCGAGGCCGACGCCCACAAGGCGCGCCTGTACCGGGGCACCACCTATGCCCATCCGGTGCTGGGGAGCGAGCAGGTGATCCGGGGGCTGTCGCGGGACGAGATCCTGGAGTATTACCGGTCGCGCTACGTCCCCAACAACATGCTGGCGGTCCTCATCGGTCCCGTAGATGAGAAGACGGCCCTGGCCAAGGTCGGGAAGGCCTTCGGGACCGAGGCGCCCCGGCCCCCGGCCCCTCCCATTGGCCCGCTCCCGGCGCCGCCGCGGCGCGCCGAGGTGTTCGTCGAGGAGACGACGGCGACGCGCAAGGGCCTGACTCTCAGCCTGATCGTGCCGGCATCGGAGCGGGATCGCTACCCCGCCTGGGAGGTGCTGGGAGGCCTTCTGAACGAGCGCCTCCAGCTAGCCAAGGACCGAGCGGGCGCGCCGCGGATCCTGACGCTGGGGGCGAATTTCTCACTAGGCCGGCGATTTTCCCTCCTCCAGGTGAGCGCAACCTTTCCGCGGGAGACGGACGAGGCCGAAGTCCGGCGCCTGGTGGACGGCGAGATGGCGCGCCTGGCGGCGGGAGGGATCGAGCCGGAGGAAGTGGCGCGGATCCGGAAGAGCCTCATGGGGGAAGAGGTTCGCTTGGCCGAACGCATCCACTACTACGCAATGGCCAAGGCCGCGGGGATCCTGGCGCTGGGGGCGGCGGGCGTCCGGACCTACGGGGATAAGATCGGCCGGACCCGGCCGGAAGATGTGGCCGGCGTGGCTCGAACCTTGGCCGAGCCCCGCTACGTGGCCAGCCTGTTCCTTCCCGCCGAGGCGAGGGCCAATCCGCGATCCGCGACGGCCCTTCCATCCCCCCAGCGGGTCGTCCTGCCGAACGGCCTGACGGTGATCGCGCAGGAGATTCCCGGCTCGCCCGTCTTCGCCGCCCACGTCCTCATCCGGGGGCGGGGGACGTTCGAGGGACAGGATCAGGAGGGGCTGGTTGAAGCGTTGCTTCGCCTCCTGGACCGAGGGACGGAGCGCCGGAGCGCCGAGGACCTGGCGAAGGCGCTCCAGCAGATGGGCGGACGCCTGGAGACGGCGGGTGATCCCTCCAGTCCCTTCGGCGACTTCTACACGTCGCGGGAGTACGGGTACATCCGGCTGGAGGCCCTGGCCGAGCACCACCGCGACGCCCTCGGGCTCCTGGGCGAGATCCTGGCGGGGCCGCGCCTCGATCCGGCGGAGGTGGAGAAGGTCCGCGGGGAGCTTCGCGCCTTCGTGGAGGCCGGCGAGCAGCAGCCCCGACGGGTGGCCGAGGCGCTCCTGTTCCGGACGCTGGCACCCGGCCACCCGTTGGCGAAGCCGATCTACGGAACGGCCTCCTCGATCGGCACGCTCCGCCGGGAGGAGCTGCTGGCGTTGAAGGCGCGATACCTCACGGCGGGCAACCTGATCGTGAGCATCGTGAGCGGCCTTCCGGCTGACCGTGCGTTGGCCGCGGCCGGCGAGGCGCTGGGCCGGGTCCCCTCAGGCGCCCCGGCCCCCGGGGTGTCCCCTTTGCCCGTGACGCGCGGGATCCGGGAGGTGCGGGAACATCTCGGGAAGCCGCAGGCGCAGCTTCTCCTGGGAAAGGTCCTGCCGCCGGTGAGCGGGCGCGAGCGGATCGCCCTGGAGATCGCCGGCTCCATCCTCTCGGCGAAGCTCTTCGGGACGCTGCGCGAGAAGGAGGGGCTCGCCTATTCGATTGACGCGGGGGTGAGCTTTCCCCAGGGCGGCACGCTCTTCCTCGTCGGGA
>JACQXP010000310.1 GCA_016208645.1 Candidatus Methylomirabilota bacterium
TGAGACGTACGAGGATCTGAAGAAGCCGTTTCCTGCGAACCTCCGCCAGGACCCGCAAGATGCGGCGATCTGGTTTGAAGGTGTCGTTACCCGCCCGTGAGGTACCGGGAGGCTGCGCGAAAGCTGCAAGGTCATCGAGGTGCGTAGGGTGGAAGGGAAGGGTGTCATCGCCCAGTAGGGGGGGGACGTTGCGGCTTTAGTTGCTTTGTTTTTTCGCCTCCCTCTTGCGTTTTCGCCTCCAAGGCAGGTCCCTCCCCTGCGAGCCCTGGATGTCATGTTGCCGTTGGCTTGCCCCGATTCCTGGTGGACTGAGGGGCCCGGCCGTGCTCTCGTTGTCGAGGCAACATCTTCCTGACGGCGGCCGGGAGGCGGGCGGGCGACGGCGAATGCGGAACGCCCAGGGGCAGCCGAATGCGAAATGCGGAATGGTGGGAAGAGCTGAGAGCTGAGAGCTGAGAGCTGAGAGCCGAGAGCCGAGGGCCGAGGGAGGATGGAGCCGTGACGAGTGAAACGGCAAGGGGAGATCGATTGGCGTGCGGTGGTTAGAGATAGAGGACGTCGAACTCGCCGAGACCTTTGGGAAACCGTTGGGACAGCCGCGCCAGGGCAGCCGCAATCTTGGCCACTTCGAAGCCCCGAATGCTCGGCGGGCACAGCACGATCCCGGCATGGGGCTCCTGTCGGCGAATGGCATCCTGGGTCAGCACCACGAAATGGCGCACGTTCCTGGTGACCAGACACCGACCTTCCCGGGCAGCGCACCGGAGTTGATCCCGATCCGACACCTGGGTGTTGCCGACCTCCAGGGCGCTCACGGCATCGATCCCCTTGGTCCGGAGCCGGACGGCGATCTGCGGGGCAAGGTCTTCATCCAGGTAGACCTTCATGCAGGCCGGACCAAGCCGGGGGACCTGTGGTTGAGGGCCTCCCGGGTGAGCGCGGCATTCTCCTGGATCTCGTCCGCAATTTCCTGCGAATACTTGGAGATCCCCGGGCACTCCCGCATCCGCAGCGCTTCCTCCAGAAGGTCCTGCGTCACCTGGGAAAAGCTGCGCCGCGACCGTCGGGCAATCCGGTCAATCTGGTTCTGGAGCCCGGGGCGCAGGCGGAGTGTCTTCGTCGGTGTCGCCATGGGCATGCCTCCAGGTTGAAAATTCGAGCACAGTATAACACAAGGTGTTCTCTGTGTCACGCCTGGCGATTCACCCGTGCGCCCTCGCGAGCCACCGTGGCTATGGTCGCGTGAGATCCCGAATTGATCGGACGCCGAAGAGCCCGGAGCCGGGATCAATGCCGGGAGCCGAAAATGGGTTGACCGGCACGGATCATTTGTTTTAGAGTCCGGCGAAAGCGAGTCCCTGGGGGCCCTTTCACGCGAATCCCCCCCGGGGGGGCGGCCTCCTTCCGTCCGGCAGTCCTGCCCGGGTCAATGGGGAACGGGGTGTCCGTCCTGGCGGCGCACAAGATCCTGATCGCCAGCGCCGTGGCCATGTTCCTGGGCTACGGGGTCTGGGAGTTCCTGCGCTACCCTGATCCGGGCGGCGTGGGGGCGCTGGTGCGGGGCAGCCTCTCGGCGGCGGCGGCCGTCGGCTTCGGCGTCTACCTCCGGTCCCTCTTTCGGCGCGGCGGAGGGACGGAGCGCGCATGAGGGTCTTCGATTCCGAGGCGGTGAGACCGCTGGACCGGTCGGATGGCGGGAACTGAAGCAGCCACACCTGGAGGGGGGAAAGGAGGCAGGAGCATGAAGGCGCTCGGGTGGTCCGCGTGTGCGAGCCTTGCGTTGTCCGGACTTTGCCTGATCCTGGCGGTTGTGGCCAAGGTCGGAGGGGCGGGAGAGGTGGCTGGCCTTTCGTCCCGCGCCCTGTACGCCGTGGCCTTGATCCTGGGGGTGTACAGCGTCGCGTTCTCCATGTGCGGGGCGAGCCGTAAGGCCAGTTGAGGATCGGCCGCACCCTGGCGGCGGAGAGACGCCGGTTGCCCTGCCCGCTGACGGATGCAGGGAGGCCGGCGTCCCTTTGCCCGGTTCGTTTGCACTCGGTATCCCACCCAAGGAGGACTCTTTCGCATGATCCACTCCCATCGATCCCGAACCGCCATGGCCGTGGCGGTGCTGGGCGCCTTCGCCGTGCTGAGCGCAGGATGCGGCCTCTTCTCCCGCTCCAAGGACAAGCCGCCCGAGGCGTCGCAACCCACCCCTCCTCCGGCCCCGGCGCCGGCCACGGCACCGACGCCGGCGCCACCCCCTCCGCCACGCCGGCCAGCCGGTGCCCGGATCGCCGACGAGGAGAGCCTGAAGCGCTTGGTCCAGGGCAAGACCACCAAGGCCGAGGTGCGGGACCTCTTCGGGATTCCGCAGGAGATCGTGATAGCCCCCGGGCTCGAGACGTTCATCTATTCCCGCGACCAGACCTCGGGATGGCTTTCCCGCACGACCGAGCGGGTCGAGATGCTGACGGTCCGGTTCGACACGCAGGGGGTTCTGAAGGACTTCGAGTACCGGTACTCGGGAAAGTAGCGCCGAGCGGAAAGAGCCGAGAGCCGCGAAGGGATCAATTCGCAACCCGAGAGCGACAAGGCGAGCGCCAAGCGCCGCGAACCTTACGGCGGGGGGCGGGGGTCAGGTGTCGGGGAGAGCCTCCAGACCCCAACCCCCAATCCCCAACACCCGTCTCACGCCTCCCACCCCCGATCCTCCGGCCAGTTCACCAGGACCATCCCACCCGCCACCAGCCCGCCGCCGGTCAGCAGCTTCGCCGTGAGCGGCTCGTGGAGCAGCAAGCCGCCCAGCAGGACCCCGAAGATGGGAGTGAAGAACGTGAAGCCGGAGAGGTTGCTGACCGGGTAAACCTGGATCATCCAGAACCAGACGAGGTAGCTGGCGAAGGCGACGACGATCCCCTGGTAGGCGAGGGCGCCGATCACCAGAGGACTGAGATCCCGGATCCATTGAGGCTCGAACAGCAGGCTCATCAGGAAGAGCGGCACCGCGGAGAATCCGAGTTGATAGAAGAGCATCTGGGACGGGGTCATGCGGGTCCGGACGACCGCCTTGAGGTAGAGCGAGGTGGCCGCCCACAGGAACGCGGCCGCGATGCTCATCAGGTCGCCTTCCAGCTGGACCCGGGTTGGGCGGCCAAGGCTGTCCCACAGGGTGAGGATGATCCCGGCAAAGGCCAGGACCAGGCCACCGAACTTCCGACCCGTGAGCGGCTCGTGCGGCAGGAGCCAGTGGGCGCCCAGCGCCACGAAGAAGGGGGCCGTGTAGAGGAAGATCACGGCATGGGAGGCGGTCGTGTAGTTCAGGCCCACGTAGATGAACATGAACTCTGTTCCGAACAGGAGGCCGATCGCCAGGCCATGCAGCAGGGTCCGATCCCGGTGCACGAGGGGCATGCGGCGGACCCGGGCCCAGCATGCGACCAGCAGGGCGGCCACCACGGACCGCAACGCGGCCTGGAAGATGGGGCTCACGCCGCGGTTCGCCACCTTGATGGAGATCTGCGCCAGGCCCCAGAGGAAGCACAGGCTGACCACCATGGCCATGGCCCGGGCGTCCAGGGTCTTCTTCGAAAGGCTCACGGGAACTTCCCTCCTGGGCGAATGGGCGGCACTATACTCCCACCGGCGGCCGGAGGGAAGGGCCTGGTTGCAGTGGCGAGTCCCCTGGTCCCTCGGTGTGAATTCGCGCTTGATCGCCGCGACTCCTCCTGCTAAAAAGGTCTGGGGGAGAGTGGCGGAGGCGGCAATGAGCCAGGACGCGAAGGAACCCTTGGAGGTCGTCTGTCCCTGTTGCCAGGCAAAGCTGCGGGTGGACCCGGAACTGCAGGCGGTCCTGTCCTACGAGCCTCCACCCGAAGAGCGGACGGTCAGGGATCTGAGCGAGGCCGTGAAGGGCCTGCAGGCCGAGGCGGCCCAGCGCCAGGCCAAGTTCGAGGAGTCCCTCAAGGCCCAGAAGAGCAAGAAGAATCTCCTCGACAGGAAGTTCCAGGAGGCGCTGAAGAAGGCGAAGGACGAGCCCATCACCAAGCCGGTCCGCGACATCGATCTCGATTGACGGTTGCTCCCGCCGCCGGCTCCGGTCCTAAGATCGTCCGCACATTCGGCCAAACAGGACCGGAAGGGTTCGATTGTGCGTCCGCCCAGTTGTCTCCTGCCGCGTCTGCACTATATTTCCAGTTGAGATCGCCGTCCCCATGCGGCCGCCACGTGTGTGGTGCGCCGCGCGGCGCTTCATCCTCTCCTTCTGGCTGGGGTGTGGCCCGCCCCTGGGCAGGCCGCCCCCCAGCATGATTCCCGAATGTGTGTCAGTGTCGGGATTGATATCGGCGCCGTCAGCGTGAAGGCGGCGGTCCTCGGGGAGCCCGAGGATCGCAACGATCTGGAGCGCCTGGCCCGCGACGGGGAATTCGCGTGGTTGCCCGCCTCGAGACCGCTCCTGGTGTCCCGCTATCGCCGCGGCCTGGGGGACCCCCTGGGGACCGCAGAGGCGATGCTCGCGGCCGTGCAGAAGCACGTCCGGGGCGTCCGCTGGGACCGGATGCTCGTCACCGGCAGCGGTGCCCGCCTGCTCCAGGACCGTTGGGACCTCGACCGGGTCAACGAGTTCAAGGCCATCGCCTCGACCGTGGGCCTCTTGCACCCGGAGGTGGCGACCGTCTTCGAGATGGGCGGGGAGTCATCCAAGTTTCTGCGGCTGGAACGCGATCCCGCCTCCGGGCGGGTCGGCATCCTGGACTACGAAACGAACGGGGATTGCGCCGCCGAGACCGGCTCCTTCATTGACCAGCAGGCGACGCGTCTCCGCTACGAGGTCGAGGAGGTGGGCGCCATCGCCTGCTCCGCCTGCTCGGCCGTGCGGATCGCCGGCCGATGCTCCGTCTTCGCCAAGTCCGACATGATCCACGCCCAGCAGAAGGGATACACGCCGCCCCAGATCCTCCGCGGGCTGTGTGATGCCGTGGCTCGGAACTTCAAAGGGAGCATCACCAAGGGCAAGCCCGCGGTGCCGCCCGTGGCGTTCATTGGCGGTCTGGCGAAGAACGAGGGAGTGATCCAGGCGCTCCGGGAGTTGTTCAAGTTCGACGAGCGACAGCTCTTCGTTCCCGAGGCCTATGCCTGGTTCGGGGCCATCGGTGCGGGGGTCTGCTGCGCCGAGGCGGCGAGCCGACACGCGTGTGGCACGGGGATCCCCCGGCTCGGTGATCCGCCGACCGGTGGGGCGACCAGAGCTGGCACGAGCCGAGGCGGAACCACCGCAGGTGGCGCCGCCCGAGGTGGAACCGGCGATGGGGCGACGGCCCGACCCCTGAGCCTGGAGAATGTGCTCTTGCTCCGGGGTCGGGTGCAGCGGAGCCGGCTGCCCGGGTTGGGCGAGGTGCCGGAGGTGTACCTGGGCATCGACGTCGGCTCGGTCAGCACGAACCTGGTCGTCCTGAACGACGCAGCCGAGGTGGTCCACGAGATCTACGTGCGAACCGAGGGTCGCCCCATCGAGGTGGTGAGCGCCGGTCTCCGGACCATCGCGGAAATATTGGGGGATCGAATCCGGATCGTCGGGGTGGGCACGACAGGCTCCGGCCGGGAGCTGATCGGAGAACTGGTGGGCGCCGACACGGTCAACGACGAGATCACGGCCCACAAGACCGGCGCCATGCACGTGAGCCAGACGCTCCTCCACGAGCAGGTGGACACCATCTTCGAGATCGGGGGGCAGGACGCGAAGTTCATCGCCATCGAGGACGGCGTGGTCGTGGACTTCGCCATGAACGAGGCCTGCGCGGCCGGCACGGGATCCTTCCTGGAGGAGCAGGCGGAGCGGCTGGGGATCTCCATCCAGGGGGAATTCTCGCGGCTGGCCTTCCGGTCGCGGTCCCCCGTCCGCCTGGGCGAGCGGTGCACCGTCTTCATGGAGCAAGACGTAAACGCCTGGCAGCAGCGCGGTGCCACGCGCGAGGATCTGGTGGCCGGCCTGGCCTACTCGGTCGCCCTCAACTACCTGAACCGCGTGGTGCGCCAGCGGCGCATCGGAAAGGTGATCTACTTTCAGGGCGGCACCGCCTACAACGACGCCGTGGCCGCGGCCTTTGCCGGCATTCTGGGCAAGCGCATCGTCGTGCCCCCGTACAACGGCGTGATGGGGGCCATCGGCATGGCCCTGCTGGCGCGGGAGAAGGCGGGGAGCACGGGACGGCTCACCTCGTTCCGCGGCTTCGACCTCACGGCCGTTTCCTATGCCCTGCGTGAGTTCGTGTGCCGGGCCTGCTCCAACCTCTGTGACATGCAGGAGTTCACCGTCGAGGGGGTCAAGACCTACTGGGGGGACAAGTGCAGCGACAAGTTCCGCAAGCGCTCGCGGACGGAGCGACAGCCGGTGATTCCCGACCTGATGGCGCTGCGACGCCGGGGGCTGCTGGATGGGTACACGGGGCCCGTGGGGTCAGGTCCCCGGATCGGCGTGCCGCAGGCCATGTTCTTCCACGACCGGTTTCCCTTCTGGCGGACCTTCCTGGAGGATCTGGGTTGTGCCGTGGTCCTCTCCGACGAGACCAACCGCAGGATTGCCCACGGCGGCATTGACCTCAGCGTGGCGGAGCCCTGCTATCCGATCCGGGTGGCCCACGGTCACGTGAAGGACCTCCTGGACAAGGGGGTGGACTGGGTCCTGCTCCCCAACACCATTGACGCCGAGGCAACGCCCGATGCCGCGGGGTCGCAGATGTGCCCGTGGTCCCAGACCCTCCCCTTCGTGGTACGGAGCGTCCCGCGATGGGCGAGCGTTCGTGAGCGAATCCTGCCCCCCACGGTCCATTTTCGCCGGGGGGAGACCCATGTCGCCCACGAGCTGGTTCCGCTGGGGCGCGCGCTGGGCGCAGGACTTACCAAGACGCTCCGGGCGGTGGCCCGGGGCTTTGCCGCCCAGCGGGCTTTTCATGCGGCCGTGGAGGCGGCGGGACGGGAGGCCCTGGCCACGCTCCAGGCCACCGGGGAGCCGGGGATCGTGCTGGTGGGTCGCGCCTACAACGTGCACGACCGGGGCGTGAACCTGGATGTCCCAGGGAAGCTTCGCGACTACTACGGGATCAACGTACTGCCCCTGGATTGCCTCCCCCTGGATGGTGAGGACATCCGGGACGTGAACGACAACATGTACTGGCACTCGGGGCGGCGCATCCTGGCCGCTGGGAAACTGGTGGCGCGATATCCTGAGCTGCACCTGATCCACCTCACGAACTTCAAGTGCGGGCCGGATTCCTTCCTCAAGCATTTCCTGGGGGACGCCTGCGGCAAGCCGTTCCTCAGCCTCCAGTTCGACGGCCACAGCAACGACGCCGGGGTCCTGACCCGCTGCGAAGCCTACCTGGACAGCAAGGGGATGCTCCGATGCTGGCAGACGCCCGCCCGGCCATGACAGGACCCGATCCACGCCCGGAAGGGGGACGCCGGAGCGGGCGTCCAGACGATGCCTCGCGCGCGGGCCTGATGGCCCGTCGGCTCTACATCCACCGCATGGCGGACGGCGCCGAGTGCCTGGCGGCCGCCCTCCGCTCCGTGGGGATGGACGCCGTGGTCCTCCCGCCGTCGGATGCGCGGACGCTGGAGTTGGGCGCGCGCCACTTGGCAGGGGAGGAGTGCCTGCCGGCCAAGGTGACCCTGGGCGACTTCTTGAAGGTGACCGAGACGCCGACCTTCGATCCTGCCTGCGCGGCCCTCGTGATGCCCACCACGGAGGGGCCGTGTCGCTTTGGCCAGTACGCCCCGTATATCCGTAAGGTGTTCCGGGAGCTGGGATATCCGGAGGTGCAGGTGATCTCCCCAACGAGCGGGGACGGGTACCAGCAGGTCGGGAACCTGGGACCGGAGCTGACCCGCACCGCCTGGCGTGGTTTCGTCGCCTGGGACATCCTGCGCAAGCTCCTACTGAGGACGCGGCCGTACGAAGGCACCCCGGGGGACGCCGATAAGGCATATGGCATCTCGCTGCGGGAGCTCTGCACCGTCCTGGAGAAGCGGGGGCTCCGTCATCGGGCACGCCTGGAGGCCCTGACGGCGACGCTCGTCCGGATCCGAGACCGATTCGGCGCCATTCCCGCCCGGTACGAGCGGGGGCGGCCCCTCATCGGCATCCAGGGGGAAATCTTCTGCCGGATGAACGAGTTCAGCAACGATGCGCTCATCCGGCGCCTGGAGGCCTGCGGCGGCGAGGCCTGGCTCTCCGACGTCTCCGAGTGGGTCTGGTACTGCAACTACGACCAGGAGCGCTGCCTGCGTCGCGAGGGGCGGCGACTCTCTTTCACCATGCTGGGCGCGAAGCTCCGGGATCTCATCCAGCGGGCCGACGAGGTGGCGCTGCGGGCACCCTTCGCGGAGGATTTCCTGGGATACGAGGACCCCAAGGAGATCGAGGAGATCCTGCGGGTGGGAGATCGGTATCTCCCCCAAGCGGGGGCAGCGGGCGAGATGGTCCTCTCCGCAGGGAAGGTGGACTGCTTCTTCCGCAAGGGGGTGGACGGCATCATTGACATCAGCCCGTTTTCCTGCATGAACGGCATCGTCTCCGAGGCCCTGTACCCCAGGCAGAGCCAGGAGCACGCCGGCCTTCCCATCAAGAGCTTTTACTTCGACGGGACGGGCAGGGATATCACCCACGACCTGGAGATCTTCCTGGAGCTGGCCCGAACCTACCAGCGCCGGAAGCCGCACCCGCGCCGCTATCCTCCTTGCTTTCCGTGATCCCCTTTGGAGTTTCACCTTGACACGTTCCCGAATTCACGCGATATGATGCCTGCGCATCGGATACGGGACGCGTGTATCGGAGAAAGGCGTGAAGGCGACGAATCGGAGAGAAGAATTCCTGGTGGACACGCAGTGGCTGGCCGCCCATCTGGCCGATCCCGCGATCCGCATCGTGGACATCCGCGGCGTGATCCGCCCGCCCGATGCTCCCAAGCCCTGGTACCTGGAGAGCCGGGAGAGGTATGCGGAGGCGCACCTGCCCGGCGCCGTCTTCATCGGGTGGCTGACCGACATCGTGGAGCCGGACGCCCCCGTGAAGATGACGGTCGTCTCGCCTGAGCGGTTCGCCGCACTGATGGGACGGCTGGGGATCGGGGACCAGCA
>JACQXP010000311.1 GCA_016208645.1 Candidatus Methylomirabilota bacterium
GAGGAGCGCTTACGCTTGCAAGGCGCCGCCTTGGAAGCCGCCGCGAACGGGATCGTCATCACTGATCGGGAGGGCGCCGTCCTCTGGGCCAACCCGGCCTTCACTCGGCTCACGGGTTACACCGCCGAGGAGGCCATCGGCCAGAATCCTCGCTTCCTGAAGTCCGGCCAGCAGGGTCGGGAGTTCTATCAACAGCTCTGGGACACGATCCTTTCCGGGCAGGTGTGGCGCGGCGAAATCCTCAACCGGCGCAAGGATGGCGGCCTGTACACCGAAGAGATGACCATCACCCCGCTTCGAGACGCGCTCGGGGAGATCAGCCACTTCATCGCCATCAAACAGGATATCACCGAGCGCAAGCAGGCGGAGGACGCCTTGCGCGCCAGCGAAGAGCGCTACCGCACGCTCGTGGAGCAGGCCTCCGACGGCATCTTCGTCTCCGACGCGCAGGGACGTTACACGGACGTGAACGGCAGCGGCTGCGCCATGCTCGGCTACTCCCGCGAAGAGATTCTCGGCCTGAGCCTCGCCGACCTGATCCCGGCCGAGGACCGCGCCGCCGCGCCGCCGCGGCTGGACGAACTCCGCGCGGGAAGGACCGTGATCGGCGAACGACGGTTGATCCGTAAAGACGGCGCGCTCCTGCCGGTCGAAATCAGCGCCCGCGTGCTGTCGGACGGGCGGCTGCAGGGCATCGTGCGTGACATCACCGAGCGCAAACAGGCGGAGGCAGCGCTGCGCGAGGCCGACCGGCGGGCGATCCGGGACTATGAGCGGCTGCTCGAGCGACTGGCCCACCTCGCCCAGGCCGTGGGCGCGGCGCGCGACCTCACTTCCGTCTATCGCGGCCTGCGCGAATTCGCCGAAGCCTCCGTCCCGTGCAACGGCCTCTTCGTTTCCCTCTACGATCCCGAGCGACAGGAGCGAATCTGCGTCTATTCCGGCGGCGATGGCGAGGAGGACGATGTCTCCACGCTGCCGCCGATGCCCATGACCGGCAGTCCCCAGAGTCAGGCTATCACCACCGGGCAGATTATCGTCACCGACGACCTTCAGGCGGCGCTCGCGGGTAAGCCAGTGGTGACTCTCGGGACGGACAAAGACTCGCGCCTGCCCCAATCGTCGCTCGCCGTGCCGCCGGTGGTGCTGGGGCGCTCGGACGCCTACATCGGGGTCCTGATCGACGACCTGGTCACGCGCGGCACCGACGAGCCCTACCGCATGTTCTCCTGCCTCCCTGAATCCGGCTTTTGAAAGGCTCACCGGCTGGTCCCGTGCCGATTGGCTGGGCCGCCATTTTTCACTCATCCTGCACCCGGATGATTTGCCCCTTGCCGCGGACGTGCTTCAGCGCGTTCTGCAGGGGGACTCGCCTCCGCCAGTGGAAGCGCGCACGCTTACCCGATCGGGCGGCTACGCCGTGTGGGAAGTCACCCTCACGCCGCTGGCGCAGAACGGGCAAATCGTGAGCATCCTGGGGATCGTGCGCGAGATCACCGAGCGCCAGCAGGCGGAGGACGCCTTGCGCGCCAGCGAGGAGCGCTATCGCACCCTGGCCGAGGCCGCGCGCGACACGATCTTCGTCCTGGATCGCGACGAGCGCTTCCAGTACTTCAACAGCTTCGCCGCCCGGCAATTTGGCAAGCGCCCGGACGAGCTAATCGGACAACCGCTCGCAGCGCTGTTTCCGCCGGAAGTATATGAGCCGCGGAAGCGCTCTCTGCAAGAGGTATTCGAGACCGGCGAGCCGGTTTACACCGAAGTGAGAACGCCGCTGCCGGGGCGCGAAGCATGGTCGGGCACCTGGCTGGCGCCCATCAAGAACGCGGCCGGCGAGGTGCACGCCGTTCTCGGCATCGCCCGCGACATCACAGAGCGGGTGCAGCGTGAGCGCGAACTGGAAGCGATTGCCGCCGTCAGCGCCGCGCTGCGCACCGCCCGAACCCGCGCCGAGATGCTGCCGATCATACTCGACCAACTCGTCTCCCTGCTTGACGCCAGCGCCGCGT
>JACQXP010000115.1 GCA_016208645.1 Candidatus Methylomirabilota bacterium
CTGCATGTTGGTATTGATGGCCACCCGCAACTTCGCCCCGCCGGCGTGGGCCATCAGGACGGCCTCCCGGACGTCCTCCTCGGGCAGCTCATAGCGGTCCCGCCGCCGGCTCCAGCCGCGCGGCCCCACGTAGATGGCGTTGGCGCCATTCGCCACCACCGCCTCGACCATTGGAAGATTGCCCGCCGGTGCCAGAAGCTCAACCATGATTCACACCCCATCCCGGAATGGTCAGGAGCGATCCGGCCGCGTCCGGCCGGATCCCCGCGTAGTCCATTCCGCTCTTGCCGAAATAAAACCCGTTGCACACCCCGATCCGCGCGTGGGCCCGGACCACGTCCCACCACCGCTCCTCCTGCCGCAAGGGTGCCTCCGCGGCACGGCGTAGGGCCTCGCGGTACACGGCCCCCACCTCGCGCCGGTATGCCGGGGTCTCCGACACGGTTTCGATCCGGAAGTGCCGGTGGCCGTCGGCCAGGAGCAGCGGCAGGTGCTCCAGCATGCAGACGTCCTTGCCGCTCAGGATCCCCTTGCCCACCGTCTTCATGGCCCAGTCCCCCTGCTTCAAGAACAGGTCCTTCTGGCAGAGGTCCGGGCACTTGATCCCCCACTTCTCCTCGTACTCCAGGAGGAAACAATAATCCGAGATCCCCAGGGGCATCTTGCCGTGCACCAAAAGTTCCATCGCCGCCCCGGAGGTGGCCAGGATGTCCCGGATCTCGTCCAGGCTCAACTCGTAGTTGGGGGTGAACCGCACCGCCCCGAAGCCCCGCAGGACGTCCACGCCGGCGTCGGTGTAGACATTGGCGAAGCCGCCCACATGGACCGGCAGCCCCGGGACCTCATCGTGGGCGATCTTCAGGATGCCCAGGTTGTGCACCTCCACCGCCTGGGCGCCCGCGCTTGCCGCGACCTCCAGCATCTTCCGGACCCTGGGCAGGAAGTCGTTCCGCGGCGCGGCATAGGTGGTCACATAGGCCCGCTTCCCCTGATCGCGGAGGATGCGGAGCCCCTCCCGCAGATCCTCCGGGTGCTCCAGGAAGTTCGCCTCGTAGAGGCGGCAGTAGATGTTCCCCAGGTAGACCGCGTCGTAGGCGGAAAGATCCGAGGCCAAGAGGTCCCGCAGGTTGGCGATCGAGGTATTCAACTCGAATGCGTCCACTCCCCTATCCTCGATTCCGTCCGGTCCATCTGCGTTCATTTGTCGCGCCATAGGCGGATCCGCCCGGTTCGCACAAGGTACGGCCTGGCAAGATCCGCCTCGGGAGGACCTTCATCTGCGGTTGCATGGTTTTGGATTCGCCTTTCACCGTCCGACCACTGTCCACGCCGCCGGCAACTCCGCCGCCCGGTTCGCCGTCCCCGCGTCACCCATCCGGCCGTCCAGCGCGTTCCGGTAACGACGGACCAGGGGCCCGAGGAGTTCCGGCGGCAGGCTCCTTCCCTGCAGCTTCAGGACATGCGCACCGGCCGCGACGTAGGCCCCAACCTCGGCGGCGCGGCTGATCTGCCGGCTGGGGAGAAGCCGCCGGTCCATCCTGCGATCCCCCTGGAGAAGCTCCCAGGGCTGCTGGCAGATCTTGAAGCAGGCCCCCACGCCGCCCCGCTTCATGCTCCCCGTCTGGCGCAGGCCCCGCTCGGCCCCCTCGGGCAGCGCGAACTCCTGTGGGCCGGTGGGGAGGGGCGACGGTTTCAGGTGGATGTAGCTTGGCATCCAGCATTTGCCGAGGAGGACGAACTCCTCGACCATGTGGATCATGACCTCGAGAGCGATCCCCGGGACGCTCCCCATCTCGCCGACCTCCTCCGGCCCGACGCCCCCCGGCAGGACCACGGCATGCGCCCCGAGGTCGCGGAAGAGTCCCACGTCGGCGATCGTCTGGGCCCCGCAGCCGATGCTGGCCGTCAGGTGAAGCGCCGGGAATTGGCCCCGGAGCATTGCCAGGATGCCGATGTCGTTGACGATGAGGGTGCGAATCCCCAGGTCCAGGAGCGGGGGAACGCGCTCGAAGAGCCGCACCCGTTCCGGGGGCTTCGGGATGATGTTGAGCGCAACCTGGAGTTCCCGATCGGCCGCGGCGGCGCGCCGCTGGGAGGCCACCAGTTCCTCCCAGGTCAGCTCGCCCCGCGCCCCGCCGCGGCTCCATCCCTTCAGGCCGACGTAGACGGCGTCAGCCCCCGCATCCAGCGCGGCCTGCACAGCCTCGGGACTCCCCGCGGGCGCCAACAGCGTCGCCACGGTCCCTCCCAGCAACAGAGAAAATACAGGAATTTGTACCACCCCAACCGGTCAGCGGCAACGGAAAACTCCCCGCTTGTCTGCAGGAGAATCCTTTTTTCCTGCAAGAGTCCCTCCCCCGTGACCCTCCCCGACAACGACGCGGGCCTCAGGGCTGTTTTTCGAGGAGAAACGTGATCCAGCCCCCCTCAGCCCGCCGGTCGAGCCGGCGAAGGTTCGCACCTCCCAGGGCCGCCACGACGGCCCCTTCCCCGGGTGCCTGGAACCCGGAAAGGATGATCTTCCCCCCCGTCCAGCAGAGCCGGGAGAGGATCGGCAGCCAGGACTTCGCACCACCC
>JACQXP010000312.1 GCA_016208645.1 Candidatus Methylomirabilota bacterium
AGGGGTCCGCCCGCCTCCCGATGGTTGGGGCGTCCTATCACGCTCTGAGGCCGAGACATCCCGTCTATCCTGCCCCGCAATCCCGGGCACCCCTATCTCGACCTCGAGCCGTTCCGGTCGATCCTCACGGGGCCGAGCGTGCCCCCCGCCCATTCACACGTCGAGGGGCAACAGGACATCCGCAGAGGCACAATCCTAGAAAGGAGGGATCGGCTCATGCGCAGATTCGGTCTGGTCTCGGCGATCCTTGTCTCGACGACCCTGGGGCTCGCCATAGGAGCCGAGAAAGGCGTCCCGGCAAAGGGTGGGCCAGTCTATGCGACCTATTGCGCAGCGTGCCACGGCAACGCCGGCAAGGGGGATGGGCCCGGGGCGGCCGCTCTGAATCCCAAGCCGAGGGATCTCACGGACAGAGCCTACATGGTGAAGTTGAATGACCAGTACCTCTCCGACATCGTCAGCAAGGGTGGGGCCGCCATGGGAAAGTCGTCGCTCATGCCACCGTGGGGGACAGCCCTCAAGGAGGATGATATTAGGAATGTCATCGCCTATGTCCGTTCCCTCTCGAAGCGCTGAGCGCGTTTCAGGCCCGCCGGTCTTCCACCGCTTGGTCCGACAGGCAGCAGCTGTGGACGGGTACAAGATTGCCACAGATGGGCCCTCCGGTTCGTACCCCTTCCCCCAACTGGACTTCGCGACCTCCTTAAGCACCTTCCAGCAGGCGAAAATGACTGACTGCCTGGACTACGTGGTTCAGGCTGCCAGGGTCCACCACTGAGGTCCCCCCTTCCGACTCCACAATATAGCTAGTGCTCCGACACGACCGGCGCGCGGAGCTTCGACCGCCGTGGCTTCCGTAACTTTTGAAGGAACCAGCCTCTCACGTCTTTCACGTTGGCCAGGCCTCGCAGGAATTCGGGCAATTCCCTCTTGGGCTCAATCCATGTCCCCACACTGGTTCCACCGTAAACCTAAAGTTTTTCTTGACATCCTGGATGGACGCTGGTAATTATCATGCCACTTTGGTGGCCTGGGTCCCGGAAACTGCCAGAAAATTGAAGGCCACGGGAGCCAAAGATGTCCGAACCGGATGTCCCGAACAAGGGGCAACAGATTCCGCCGGCGCAGGACCAGTGGCAGGACCAGGTGGTGGCCGATACCATCGGCTACACCAAGGGCTTGGTCTCCATCCTGGATTCCCTGAGCGATGGGTTCCGCCGTCGCGGCCGGGAGCTGGAGGAACTGCGGCAGCGCCTCGGCATCCTGCAGAGCGAGCGACGCACGGTCCTGGAAGAGCGGTCGGGACTCGAGGCGGCGATCCGTTCCCTCACCACCGATCGGGATGCCCTCGGCAGCCGCTTGGAAGGCAGGGAACGGGAAGTCGAGCAACTGCGCCAGGACCTGGCCCGAGTGCAGGCCGGGCTCGAGGCCCGCACACGGGACATCCAGGAGTTTCAGGCAGCCGTCGCCGATTCCACGCGGAGGGCGGAAGAGCTTCAGAAGATCGTCCAGGGCAGTGAACAACTCCTGGAATCTTCCCGGAGCCAGTTGGCCAGTTCGCAACAGTTGGTCGAAAGCCTCCGGGCCTCCCTGGAAGAAGAGCGGAGCCGGACTGCCCTGCTCCAAGAGCGGGTGCGCTCCCAGGGGCAGGATCTCTCGGTCCTGGACGATAGGCTGGAGGCGTACCGGGGCACCCTGGTCGAGATCGCCGGCATCGTGGGCGGCCTGCCGGATCCGGCCGGATCGGGGACGGAATCCGGCCAGGAAGGCGCGCAGTGGGGAGAGCTGGTCCAGGCGGTCAGGCACCAGGCAGAGATCACCGCACAGGCTCAGCAAGTCGCCGCACAAGCCCAGGAGGAAATCGCGGCCCTCAAGCCGCTCGCCGAGTCGGTCCGGGAGGTGTTGGGAACCACGGAGGCCCTGCCCGAGCGCTTGCGAAAGCTCCTGGCCGAGCGCTCGATGCTCCAGCAGCGACTGGAGCAGTTCTCTGTCCAGTGGCACCGGTTGCGGCAGGAACAGGCGCGATCGGTTCAACGCGAGCAGGCCCTCCGGCAGGAGCACGAACGGTTGTCCCAAAGAGTCGCGGACCTGACCGCCGAGCTGGAGGCCCAGCGCGCCGAGGCGGAGACCCTGCACCGGGAGCTGGCCGAGGCCCGCGAAAGGCGCCCGGAGGAGAAGCACCCAGAGATCGCCGGCCTGGACGAGGCCCTGCGGACATACCGGGCCACCCTCGCCGAGATTAACGGCATCGTGGGCGGGCCGCCGCCCCTGGCTGGGGGAGCGGTCGGGACCAGCCGGGACGCGGGGCAGTGGGGCGAGCTGGTTCAGACCGTCAAGCGTCAGGCGGAGATGGCCGCCCAGCTCCAGGAGGAGGTCGCTGCCCTGCGGCCGCTCCTCCAGTCGGCCCGGGAGGTGCTGGGGACCACGGAGGCGTTGCCCGAGCGGCTGCGCGAACTCGCGGCCGAGCGCGCGATGCTCGAGCGCCGGCTCCAGCACGTCTACGTCCAATCGCAGCGGCTCCAGCAAGCCCATGCCGAATCGACGCAACGGGAACAGCAACTGCGGGAGGAGCAGGAACGCCTCTCCGCGCAGGTCGCCTCCCTGACCGCCGAACTCGAGGCCCAGCGGGTTCAGGGGGAGGACATCCAGCCCGCGCCGGCCGACGATGCTGGATACCGGACGGAGCCGGAACCTGTCGAGGTCATTCCCGAGGCTCGGCTGGCCGAGCCGGAACTGGACGTGCAAGAGGCAGCGGCAGAATTCCAGCCCCCCCAGCCGGACGAGATGATGCCGCGGGCTCTCGAACCCTCCACGGTCGCAGCCGAACCCGAGATCGAGCCGTTGGAGATCGAGGTGGAGGCCCCGTCCTCCGCCGGGGAGGTCCCGGTCGAGCCCGCCCAGCCAGTGGACGAATCGCGGTCCTGGGACATGGTGTTCTCGACCCTGTGGGAAACCCCTACCGAGACGGCCCCATCCGCCGGGGATTCGGCGGAGGAAGAGGAAGCCGCTCCGGCCGCCCCGCTCGCAGAGCCGCCGGCTCCCCTGACGGTCGAGTGCACGGTCGCGGCCTTCGGCGGGGAACCCCAGGCCGTCCTGCTGGGCACGCCGGCGGAGATCAACGAGATCGGGATGGTGGCCGTCTTCGAGAAGCAGGTCCCTGCGGGACGGGTGGTGATGATTCGACTGCTGAAAGGCGATGAAGAGTTCCTGGTGCCCGGCAGCGTGGTCCGCGTCCAGGCCTCCGAGCCGATGCCCGGCGCCTCGCCCACCTTTGATCATTTGATCCGGTTCGAACATCCCAAGCCGGATGCCGCGCAGCGGCTCAAGGCGTTTTTGCGGTAGCCCACTCCGATCGCCTGCGACGCCCGCCCGCGGGCTCCTCCCGTCCCAAGGGGCGGTTCTCACGACCCTCACCCGCAGATTCCGCTCTGGCGCCGCACCCGGGAGCGCCGGGGATCGGCGACGCCCCCGAGAGCGGCCTCTTGACACCCCGCGCCGGCCTTGCAATGCTCAGACGGGGGCGTTCGCGACCAACCGTGGTCCGGCGCCCGGGAGGGGAGGTGTCGTCATGACCCGGATCCTGTTCAAAGATCGGGTGGCCCTGGTGACGGGAGGAAACAAGGGAATCGGCAAGGCCATCTGCATGCACCTGGCCGAGCACGGGTGTCGGATCGCCTGTGGGTACGGCCGCGACCGGAAGGCGGCCGACGCCTACGAGCGGGAGTTCTCTCAGAAGGGATACCAGGGCAAGGTGTACCAGTGCGACGTGACCGAGCCCGAGCAGATCTTTGCCACGGTGGAACAGGTGGCCCGGGATTTCGGCCGGATTGACATCCTGGTGAACAACGCGGGCATCACCAGCGACAAGACCGTCCTGAAGATGGAGATCGGCGACTGGCAGAAGGTCCTGCGGACGAACCTGTCCAGTTGCTTTTACCTCTCCAAGGCGGTCCTCCCCCACATGCTGAAGGAGAAGTACGGTCGCATCATCAACATCAGTTCCGTCATTGGGCTGTCCGGCAACATCGGCCAGGCGAACTACGCCTCGGCCAAGGCCGGGCTGTTCGGCTTCACCAAGACGCTCGCCCTGGAGACGGCCCGGAAGGGCATCACGGTGAATGCCGTAGCCCCCGGCTTCGTGCGCACCGAGATGACCGAAAAGATCCCGCCCGAGATCATCGAGAAGATCCTCGACCAGATCCCCATGCGGCGATTCGCGGAGCCCCACGAGATCTCCCGGGTGGTGGTGTT
>JACQXP010000313.1 GCA_016208645.1 Candidatus Methylomirabilota bacterium
GCGTTCAGGACCTGGGCCCTGGGTACATCCCCTACTCCGTTCACAACATCCAGGCCGAGGTCCCACCCGAGAACATCCTGGCCATGTTCAACGCCATCCGCTCCGCCCGCCCCGCCTGACGCGGTCCTTCAAGAACCCTTTCTTATCCGCAGATTACACAGATTTTCTCAGATTCTTCTCAATCCATCGATTCTTCTCCCCGTCACCAGGTTCCCTCAGTCCCCCACTCCCATGCCCTTCGGGCCCTACGCCCCTTCTCCTCCCGCCTTCCGCCTACCGCCTCACGTCCCTCGGCTCTCCGCTCTCCGCTCTCCGCTCTCGGCCGCCATTTCCCTTGCCAGGAACGGCCCAGCGAAGATAATCTGGGGTGCGACCTGTGGACCGGTTCAATCCAAGGGAGAATTTTGGAGAGCGAAAGGAGGGTGCCATGGCTGAGACAATTCAACTGGTGGACTACTTCTACATCGAGACCCCGGACAAACCGGGCGAGGCGGCCCGGGCCCTGGCCCAGCTCAAGGTGGCCGGGGTCAATCTCCTCGCGTTCTCGGCCTTTCCCAAGGGTCGGCGCTCCCAATTGGACTTCATCCCGGCCGACCCGGTTGCCTTCAAGGCTGCCGCGAAGCAGGCCCGGTGGAAGCTCACGGGGCCCAAGAAGGGGTTTCTCATCCAGGGTGAGGATCGCGTCGGGGCCCTGGCGGACCTCCTGGCGAAATTGGCCGAGGTCAAGATCAACGTCACCGCTACCGACGCCGTCTGCGCGGGAGCGGATCGCTACGGGGTGATCCTCTGGGTGAAGCCGCGCGACGTCAAGCGCGCCGCCAAGGCCATTGGTATCGCGTAGGCAAGAGCGGCCTTGCCACGGCAGATCCCCCCACGACCCCGAGGGATCGCGAGCGAGAAGGAGGCAATCATGGCCAAGCCCTCGCGTCGGAGAGCACCAGAGGTGGCTCCTCCGATCTCCGGCCGGCCGGTGCCGGACGACTACTTCATGGGGATTGCCTACGCCGTCCGGGAACGGGCCAACTGCCGTGGCTATAAGGTCGGGGCCATCCTGATCCTGGATGGGCGAATCGTCTCAACCGGATACAATGGAACCCCGGAGAACATGCCGAACTGCGACGAGGGGGGCTGTGTCCGTTGTGCGGAACGGGTCCAGTCCTCGTCTGGAAAACCGAAGTTCAAGTCGGGCACCGGGTACGACATCTGTATCTGCGTCCACGCCGAGCAGAATGCCCTCCTGGCGGCCGCCCGCTTTGGCATCCCGGTCGCCGGCGGGATGATCTATTCGACGCTCCAGCCATGTTTCGGTTGCCTCAAGGAGATGGCCCAGGCTCGCATCCATGGGATCCGCTTCCGGCACCCCTGGAGTCACCCGGATCAGAGCCTCAAGCCGCAGTACGATGTTCTCAAGAACCGCTTCGAGAAGGGCGTGAAACAGATCTTCACCCCGGATCCCCGAGAGGCCTGGGCTCTCGGACGGGGCCCCCGCCCCAGCGACACCGGACACCCGATCCAGACCCGGTGACCGGATCTGACCGGCGCAGCCGCGCGGGCCCTGCCGGCCATGCGAGGAGACCGGAGGGGATGAGCGACGGGGGGAAACGCATCCTCGTGATCTGCCCCACGGCCCGTGACCGGACCCATTTCTCGCGTCCGGAGATCCGCAGGGCATACGACCTGGAATTCCGGGGCACCGACGAGGCCACGCACGAGTCGGGCTTCGACGGACTGGCGTTCCTGCAGGAAACCACCCGGATGGTCCGGGGCCGGCGGCAATCGTTCCAGGCCGTGGTGGGCATAGACGATTTCCCGGCCTGCATGATGGCGGCCCTCCTGGCCGAGACGCTGGGGCTTCCCTCTCCGTCCTTCGAGTCGCTCTTCCTGTGCCAGCACAAGTACTACTCGCGCGTCCGGCAGCGCGAGGCGATCCCCCAGGCCACCCCGAGATTCCATGCCCTGGACATCGCGCGGGACCCCGCGCCGTCGGACCTCCCGTTGCCGTTTCCGGTCTTCATCAAGCCGGCCAAATCCTACCTGTCCATCCTGGCGCGGCGCATCGAGACCTTCCCGGACCTCGCCAGCGCGGTGGCGGAGGCCCGTCTCCGCCTGGCACCGGTCGCGCACATGTTCAATGCGCTCCTGGGCGCCTCCACCCTCGACGGGAACTTCCGGGCGGTCCCCGGCTCTGCCCTCCTCGTGGAAGAACTCCTCTCGGGCCACCAGGTGACCCTGGACGGCTACGCCTACGGGGGACAGGTGGTGCCGCTGGGGGTCGTGGATTCTTTCTTCTTCCCAGGGACACTGAGCTTTGAGCGATTCGAATACCCGTCCCGCCTTCCGGCCGGCGTCCAGGAGCGGATGGCCGGCCTCGCAGAGCGCGTCATCCGGCACATCGGCCTGGACCGGACCTTCTTCGACATCGAGTTCTTCTACCGGGAGGAGGACGATTCGATCTGGCTGATCGAGATCAACGGCCGGATGTCCTCGCAGTTTGCCCCGCTCTACCGGATGGTGGAC
>JACQXP010000314.1 GCA_016208645.1 Candidatus Methylomirabilota bacterium
CAGCGGGTGGCCACCGGTGACCGCGGCCTCCGGGACCGGGCTGGGTTGATGGTTCCGGCGCTAATTCCCGCCCTTATGGCGTATGGGGGGGATGGTCTTCAGGTACCTTGCGATGGCGAGTCGGTCTGCCTTTGACAGATCCTTGTACCCGGCGGACGTCCCCTGGATCACCTCGCCCATCAAGCCCCCGGCCATATCCCCATCAGGCTTGTTCCCCGAGCCGAGAAAGTTGGCGATCTCTTCCTCGGACCAGCCGAGCCCCGTGTCCTTGTCCGGGGTGATGTTTGGCACCGGATCACCATCCGGTCCCTTGGGATTCCCGGCCAGGAAGCGCGAGTTGTCCGTCGCGTGCGTCACGCCCCGTGGCGTATGGCACTCGCCGCAGTGACCAACGGCCCGGACCAGATATTCGCCCCGGGCCTGGCCGGAAGTGGGCGCGGTCGGCGGCGGCGTCTCCTTCGCCGCGAAGGCGGCCAGCCAGGCCGGCAGGAAGACGCTCTCGAAGAGCGGCACCGTGATCTGCTTGGACCGGTTGGGCCGGTTCACGGGAGGAACGGTTCGTAGGTATGCGACCAGCGCCCGCAGATCCTCCTCCGCCATCCCGTTGAATACCGTGTAGGGGTGGACCGGGATGAGGCGCTGGCCGTTGGGGCGGCGGCCCAGGCGGATGGCCGTGATGATCTGCTCGTCGGTCCAGGCGCCGATTCCGGTCTGGCGGTCCGGCGTGATGTTGCTGGAGTATACCGTTCCGAACGGTCCGTCATACCGGCGCCCGCCCGCGTTGAGCGGCCCTTTCGGTTCGGTGTGGCAGCCGCACCCGCCTGCGGCGCCGAAGACATACTTTCCACGGGTCACGAGATCAGGCATTGGGGCTGCCGCCTCGGACGTCCCTCGCGCGAACGACAGGGTGAACCCGAGGAAGAGGAGGATCCCGGCGCCGAGGACGATTCGCAAGGGGGCCCGGATACACGTCTCGTGTCGCATGGCGTCCGGCATAGATAACGCTCCGATGGCGGGATTGGTTCCAGGGCAAGACAACATAACACGGCAAGGAGATTCCGCAAGACTGGTGTAGTGATTTCAAATCGGCACTTCTGGATGTAGAATTGGGAGGGTTTCACCTCGTGGTGGAGGCGCCCCCCGAGAGGTTCGTCCGTGCGCCGGCAGGGCGCCTGCCAGGGTATTGCGCGAGCTGGAAGCGTTGGATGGACACCGCGCCCATTGCAGCCACGTCTGATGAAAGGACGCGCGAGCTGACCCTGAAGATCGAGGCCCAGGGGACGGCCCTCGGCTTCGACCTGGTGGGAATCTCGCCGGTCCACCCACCCGCTCGTGGCGAATCCTTTGCGGAATGGCTCCGCCGCGGGTATCACGGGGAGATGGGATACATGGCGCGGACGGCGGAGAAGCGGCTCCACCCGGGCGAGTTCCTGCCCTGGGCCCGGTCGGTCGTCTCGCTCGCGCTGAATTACAACACTCCCCATGGCCGGGAGGCGGAGGCCGAGGGAGTCCGCGGGTGGATCTCCCGGTACGCCTGGGGAGACGACTATCACGACGTGATGCAGGCGAAGCTCATGCGGTTGCTGGAGTACGTGCGGGCAGAGGCGGGGACGGAGGTCCAGGGCCGCATCTTCGTGGATGCCGGGCCGGTCCTGGACCGGGAGGCCGGAGCGCAGGCCGGGATCGGCTGGTACGGGAAGAACACGAACCTCCTGTCCATGCGGATCGGCTCGTTCTTCTTCCTGGGGGAGCTGTTCCTGAGCCTGGACCTGGAATGGGACCGGCCGATCCGGGACCGGTGTGGGCAGTGCCGGCTGTGCCTGGATGCCTGCCCGACCAACGCCTTCGTGGGCCCCTACGTCCTGGATGCCCGCAAGTGCATCTCGTATCTCACCATCGAGCTGAAGGGGGCCATCCCCCGCGAGCTGCGGCCGCTCATGGGGAATCATATCTTCGGCTGCGATATCTGCCAGGACGTCTGCCCCTACAACACCAAGGGCAAGCCGACCAAGGAGCAGGCCTTCCATCCCCGCGAGGGGCTGCATGCGCCGGAACTCATTCCCCTCCTGTCGCTCAGCGAGGCGGAATTCAAGGCGAAGTTCGCGGGGAGCCCCATCCTGCGGGCCAAGCGCCGGGGATTCCTGCGGAACGTCTGCGTGGCCCTGGGGAATCTGAAGCGACCCGAGGCCATACCCGCCCTGATCCGGACGCTCCAGAGTGATCCCGACCCGCTGGTCCGTGGGCACGCGGCCTGGGCCCTGGGGCAGATCCGCGGCCCCGAGGCAGAAGCCGCGCTCCGCGCCACCGGTTCCCGCGAAACCGACCCCACCGTCCGCGAGGAGATCGAATCCGCATCAACGGGATCCTGACTTTCATGCTGACGCCGGGCCAATGGCTGCAGAGCCGCTCCCTGGTGGATGCCTTCTTCAATCCGGCGATGTGGCCCTCGGCTGTGATCCGGACGGCGGTCGCGGTGGCGCTGGCGTGGCTGTGACGACCGACGGCGGGCGGGGACGATCGCGAAGTCGGGAAGACGCAGCACTCGATTCGCATTGGGGGAGGGATCATGAGGACTGAACTCGGCGAGATGCGGG
>JACQXP010000315.1 GCA_016208645.1 Candidatus Methylomirabilota bacterium
TCGGGCCTAACCTGGACTATTCGTGAAGTCGCTTCGCACGTCGGGACGGCCCCCCTCACCCCTGCCCTCTCCGCACCCGCCCCTGGCGGGTACCCGGGGGAGAGGGGGGGTTAATGACGTCCGGGTATTACGACCCGTAGCAAGACTGACCCTGGTTTGGCCTGCTCTGAGTATCGGGACCAGCTCATCCAATCAAGAGTGCATCGGCCCATGCACGGTATCGGTCCAGGTGCCTGGTCATGCGCTGGAACTCCGTGGCCATCTCCGCCCCCTGGGCGAAATTCCCGGCCACGGCATAAAACTGCCGCCACCGGCTCCGGTCAACCTGTCGTCTTCGCCCGGGCCGGGGCACCCTCTCTGTCCTTTCTGCGATCTATAGCGATCTCAATGCCCTCTCGCAGGATATTCGCGATCAACGGATCCCTCCGCTGGCGGCGGACCTCCACGGCCCGCTGGGTGAGGACGATGGCATTCACCCGGAGCCCCCATTCCTTCGCCATCACAGCTCTCAGCTCGTTCGCCGCCTGGCGGGTTGATGCCTGACCCCGGGGGCCGTCTGCGATGAGGAGGAGATCCAGGTCGCTCTCCCTCTGCTCCTCGCCCCGCGCCACGCTGCCAAAGACCAGGGCCCGGACGCACCGGCCGGCCGCTAGTTCACCCACGCGGCGGACTACTCGCGGGAAGACCTCGCGTTCCTTCCGGAGGAGGGGGATGAGCAGATCTCGAACCAACAGGTTTTCCCGGCTGAGCTGGAAGAGCTGGCTCTGCCCCGAGCCCTGCCGACGCACCACCCCCAACTCCTCCAGGCGCCCGAGGGCCACGGCGCAGGTCTGGTGGTTGATCCCGGCCTGCCGGGCGACTTGCCGCCCGCTCATGCCCTCCGCCGTATCCAGGAGGGCACGGCAGACAGCGAGATGGCTCGGCGCCGCGAACACCGGATCGAGCGGTTGGCGGAAGGCTCCTGTCCTGGCTCGCATGGCTGGTTATTATAGCACACAATTGTCTGGCAAACCAGACACCTCCTCGAGGATCGGGCTACGGTGCCGTCGCATACGATGCGCCTGCATCATGGGCCGGAGCGCTTTCCCGGCTTGGGTGGCTGGGCGATGACCTGGAGCAACGCCTGCATCTCCTGGTCGCGTGTCTTCTTCATGACGCGCCCGCGGGAGATGGCAAAGCGCAGGAGTTTTCCGTCGGGCGTCTCCTGCTCCAGGTGATGAATCAGGTCTTTGTAGCGGATGGTCTTCTCCCCGAAGGCAGCAAAGTTCCGCTCCGGGTCCACCTTCTCCACCTCCAGCCACCTGCGGACCTCGGCGATGGCCTCTTCCTTGCTCAGGAGGGGGATTTCATCGTCCTGGGGGTAGTCTCCGCTCTCCCCAGATTGTATGGGGCTTGTCGGTAGCGGGCAAGCGCAATCCCCGTCCTCCTTGGAAAGCCGCGCTTGGTCTGATATAGTCGCCCTGCCGTTGCGAAGGCCCGGGAACGAGATGCCGACTCGTGAGGAACTGGAAGAAGAGGACCGCCGCGTACGTCACCTCCGTATCGCGGTGCATTTGGCCCTGAGCGTCATCGGCCAGACGAACATGAGCCTGACCCAAGCCCAGGAGATGGTGACTGCCACCCGCAGCATGGCCCTGCGCCTGTTTCCAGGGAAGGAGCTGGCCTTCGACCTGATCTACCTCCCGCGCTTCCGCCGCCTCCTGGCCGAGCGCTTCGGCTTCTCCCGCCCCATCCTGTCCGGATAGAGCCGATCGCCATGCCCTCGCTTCGCACTCCGCGCGTCGCCGACCGCCGACCTTGCCCCGCGGGTCACGTTCGACTCGGTGCGCACATGTCCATCGCCGGCGGCGTGGACCAGGCGCCCTTGCGGGGCAGGCAGGTCGGATGCGACACCATCCAGGTCTTCACCAAGAGCAACCGGCAATGGCGCGCCAAGCGGCTGAGCGACCGGGAGGTGGAAGCGTTCAGGGCGAATCTCCTGGCGACGGGCATCGGCCCGGTGGTGGCGCACGACTGTTACCTGGTCAACCTGGCCGCGCCCCGTCGGGCCTTGTGGAAGAAATCCATGGCGGCCTTCCGGGTGGAGCTGGAACGCGCCGAGCGCCTGGGAATCCCGTACCTGGTGACGCATCCCGGCTCGCACGCCGGCGCGGGCGAGGCGGATGGGATTCGCCGGGTGGCGGAGGCGCTGAACCTCCTCCACGCCGCCCTGCCCCGCCACGGCGTGGTCCAGATCCTGCTGGAGACCACCGCCGGTCAGGGGACCAGCCTGGGGTATCGCTTCGAGCAGCTCGCGGCGATCCTGGAAGAGGTCGAGCAGGCGGACCGCGTCGGCGTCTGCCTGGACACCTGCCACGTCTTCGCCGCAGGCTACGACATCCGCTCGGCCGAGGGCTACCGGAAGACCCTGGCAGAGTTCACGGCGTGCCTGGGGCTCACGCGCCTGAAGGCCATCCACCTGAACGATTCCAAGGCGGGTCTGGGCAGCCGGGTGGACCGGCACGAGCACATCGGTGTGGGACGGCTGGGACTGGAAGCGTTCCGCCGGACCCTGAACGACCCTCGCCTTCGCCGGGTGCCCATGATTCTGGAGACCCCCAAGGATGAGAACTTCATCACGGCCGATCGCCGCAACCTGGCCCGCCTGCGGCGCCTGCTGAATGGTCGAGGCCAGCGGGGGAGTGCGACATGATCGAGATGCGCCAGGATCCCACGACCCGCACCTGGATCCTCGTGGGCCACACGGGCGGCGATCCCGGACGCAAGGAGACGCCCGACGGCTGCCCCTTCTGCCCGGGGCGCGAGGCGGAGACGCCTCCGGCCGTCGCGGTCATCCCCGGGCCGAACGGAACCTGGCGCGTGCGCGCATTCCCCGACAAGATGCCCGTGTTCCAGGTGGAGGGGGATATGGGCCGGGAGGGAGAAGGCCTCTACGATCGGATGCGGAACGTGGGGGCGCACGAGGTCGTGGTGGAGACGCCGCAGCACGCCATTACCCTGGCGGGCCTTGCCGTGGAGGACGTCGCCCGCGTCCTCCAGATGTTCCGGCAGCGGATCCAGGACCTGAAGAACGACCTCCGCTTCCGCTACGTCCAGGTGTTCAAGAACCAGGGTCCCCAGGCGGGCTCCGTGATCTCGCACGCGCACTCGCACCTGGTGGCCACCCCCGTGATCCCGCGCCGCCTCGAGGCCGAGCTGCGCTGGAGCAAGCGCCACTTCGACCTGAAGGAGCGGTGTCTGTACTGCGACATCCTCCGGCAGGAGCTGGAGCAGGGGACGCGACTGGTGGAGCGGCAGGCGGACTACGTGGCCTTCTGCCCCTTTGCCCCGCGCTTCGCCTATGAGGTCTGGGTCTTCCCGGTGGTTCATGGTCACCGGTTCGAGGACCTCGATGACCCCGCCCTGGCGGGGCTGGCCGCGGTGCTGAAGTCCGTCCTCCAGCGGGTGGAGCGGAAGGTGCCTGACTATCACCTGGTCCTCCACACCGCACCCAACGAGAAGTCGCCGCCGGTCTGGGGCCAGCCGTGGGAGAGCCTGCGCGACGACTTCCACTGGCACATCGAGGTGCTCCCGCGGCAGGCGGACGTGGCCCGCCTGCACCGGGAGGAAGAGTTCTACGTGAACCCGGTCGCGCCCGAGGAGGCGGCGCGACAACTGCGGGAGACGCTGCATGCCTGATCCTACCGGGGCGCCGACGCCTGGCCGCGGGTATCCGCCGCGCGTTCTCGCGGAGCGCGGCGAGAGGAGATCCGTGTGACGACCCCCCGCATCTCCCGGGTCCGCCCGCTGGCCGGTGTCGAGGGCGGCCGGGTGACGATCCTCGGCGAGGGCCTGTGCGACCCCGCGGTGGGGCAGCCCATGCCCCGCTTTGACGCGACCGAGAGCCGGCCCCGCCTCGGGGTTCATCCAGATCGTGTGGCCGGATGCGGTGGTCGAGGGCCCGTTCTTCGAGGTTGCGGCAAAGCTGGCGGACGAACTGCACCCCGTGGCGAATCCCGTGGTGGACCGCGAGGGGCACATCATCACCACCTTCAGCGGCACCCGGGGACAGGCCGCCCCCGGTGGCACCTCCGTCTTCCGGATCTCTCCGGATGGCGGGGCCGAGCCCTACCTGAACGATCTGGTGAACCCCACGGGTCTGGCCCTGGATCCGAACGGCGCGCTGTTCATCTCGTGCCGGAACGACGGGACCATCCGCAAGGTCGCGCGGCCCGGCCAGACCGAGGTCTTCATTGACGGCATGGGCGTGGCCACCGGGATTGCCTTCAATGCGGAGGGGACGCTGTTCGTGGGCGATCGCTCCGGCGGGATCTTCGCCGTGGATCCCCACGGGGCCACACGGCGATTTGCCAAACTCCCGGCCAGCGTGGCCGCCTATCACCTGGCCCTCGGCCCGGATGGGGACCTGTACGTGACGGCCCCTACCCTGTCCAACGACGATCCCGTCTTCCGGATCAGCCCGCAGGGGACCGTGTCCCGCTCCTTCGAGCATCTGGCCCGGCCCCAGGGCCTGGCCTTCGACCGGGACGGGACGCTCTTCGTGGTCGCCATCCACCAGGGAGAGCGCGGGATCTTCCGGATCGGTGCTGACGGGAAGGCCACGCTGGTCGTGGCGGGCGAGAACCTGGTGGGCCTGGCCTTCGACGGCCGGGGGCGCATGGTCATCGCCAGCACCAATGCGATCTACCGGCTCGCGTGGTCGGGGAGCTGATGCGGACTGCCCGAAGAGAGACGACCAATGGCTGACCAGCCGACGGCAGACATGCAGGACCTGATTCACGACCTCACGCGGCGGATCACGGGCGAGGTCCGGTTCGATCCCATGAGCAAGGTGCTGTACAGCACCGACGCCAGCATCTACGAGATCGAGCCCCTGGGGGTCGTGCTCCCCAGGACGCCCGAGGATGCCATCGCCGCCGTGGAGATCTGCGGCCGGCACGGCGTCCCGATCCTGCCGCGCGGTGCCGGCACCGCCCTGGCCGGCCAGGCCGTCGGCCGGGCCGTCCAGTTGGACATGTCCAAGTACCTCAACACGATCCTGGAGGTGAACGTGGAGGAACGCTGGGCGCGCATCCAGCCCGGCGTCGTCCTGGACGAGCTGAACGCCGAACTCCGCCCCCACGGCCTCTGGTTCGCGCCCGACGTCTCCCCCAGCAACCGCGCCACCGTCGGCGGCATGATGGGGAACAACTCCTCGGGGGCCCGCTCCATCATCTACGGGAAGACCATTGACCACGTCCTGGAGATGCGGGTCATGCTGGCTGACGCCCAGGTGATCACGGCCCGCCCCCTGTCCGATGCCGAGCTGGAGGCGAAGCTCCGGACGCCGGGGCTGGAGGGGGACCTCTGCCGGGTGATCCAGCGGCTGGCCACGACCCACCGCGAGGAGATCCGGAAACGCTATCCCAAGATCATGCGCCGGGTGGGGGGGTACAATCTGGATGAGTTCGTGAACGGGAAGCCCCTCAACCTGGTGAAGATGCTCGTGGCCTCGGAAGGGACGCTGGCCACCACGCTGGAGGCCAAGATCAACCTGGTGCCCCGCCCCAGGCTGACCGCCCTGATGGTGGTCCACTACCGGACCATGTTCGAGGCCCTGGAATCCACCATGGAGATCCTCTCGACGGGACCCGCGGCCGTCGAGCTGGTGGACAAGTACGTCATGGACCTCACCCGGGCCTCGCTGGAGTACGCCCGGCAGATGAGCTTCGTCCAGGGTGATCCGGGGTCACTCCTCATCGTGGAGTACCACGGGACCTCGCGGGAAGAGCTGGTGGCCAAGCTGGACCGGCTGGAGACCCACCTCCGGCGCCAGGGGATCGGCATCGCCTTCACGCGGGCCGTGACCTCCGAGGAACAACAGAAGATCTGGAAGGTCCGCAAGGCGGGGCTGGGCCTCCTCCTGGGGATGCCGGGCGACCGGAAGCCGATCGCCGGGATCGAGGATACGGCCGTGCCCCCCGAGCGGCTGGCCGAATACATCCGGCGCTTCGACCAGATGGTCCGGTCCCACGGGACCGAGGCGGCCTACTACGCCCACGCCTCCGTCGGCTGCCTGCACATCCGCCCCCTCATTGACCTGAAGCAGGAGCCGGAGGTGGAAAAGCTCCGCTCCATCGCCGAGCAGGTCTGCGACCTGGTGATGGAGTTCGGCGGCGCCATGAGCGCCGAGCACGGGGACGGCCTGGCCCGGTCGTGCTGGAACGAGAAGTTCTTCGGGCCGACGCTCTACCGGGCCTTCAAGGAGCTCAAGGCGGCCGCCGACCCCAAGACCATCATGAACCCGGGCAAGATCGTGGACGCGCCCCCCATGACGGAGAACCTGCGCTTCGGGGGCACGTACCGGGCCCGGCCGGTCAAGACGTTCTTCTCGTACACTCGGGAGGGCGGCTTCGACCGGGCCATCGAGATGTGCAACGGCGCGGCCGTCTGCAAGAAGAAGCTGGAGGGGACCATGTGCCCCTCCTACATGGTCACGCGGGAGGAGGAGCACTCCACCCGCGGCCGGGCCAACGCGTTGCGGGCGGCCATCAGCGGCCACCTGCCGGCCGACGCCCTGACCAGCCCGCGGGTGTACGAGGTCCTGGATCTCTGCCTGGAGTGCAAGGGCTGCAAGGCCGAGTGTCCCTCCAACGTGGACATGGCCAAGCTGAAGTACGAGTTCCTGGCCCACTACCATGCCCGGCACGGGACGCCCCTGCGGGCCCGGCTCTTCGGCAACATCGAGCGGCTGAACCGGCTGGGCTGCACCTTTGCCCCGCTGTCCAACTGGGTCGCGAACAGCGCCCCGGCCCGCTGGGTCCTGCACAGCGCCCTGGGCATCCACAGGAACCGTCAGCTCCCGCCCTTTGCCTCCCAGACCTTCGACCGCTGGTTCGCCTCGCGAAACGGACGACGAGCGACCGCGACCCGGAGTCCTGTCGTCCTCTTCAACGACTGTTACCTGACCTACAACTATCCGGAGATCGGCAAGGCCGCGGTGAAGGTGCTGGAGGCGGCCGGCTTCGAGGTGGTCCTCGCGAACAAAAAGTGCTGCGGTCGCCCCATGATCTCCAAGGGTCTGATCCATGAGGCCAAGGCCAATGCCGCCGACAACGTGCACCGGCTGTCGGACTATGCGAGGAAGGGGATCCCCATCGTGGGGTGCGAGCCCAGTTGCATCCTGACCTTCCGCGACGAGTACCCCGATCTGCTGGATGATCCTCGCACGGGAGAACTCGCCAAGCACACGTTCATGATCGAGGAGTTCCTGGTGGGCCTGAAGGAGCGGGGGGCGCTGAACCTGGCGTTCTCGAACGGCGCCAGGTCCCTTCTCCTCCACGGCCACTGTCACCAGAAGGCGCTGATCGGGACCAGTCCCAGCCTCCAGGTCCTTCGGATGCTGCCGGGGGCCACGGTGGAGGAGGTGGACTCGGGCTGCTGCGGGATGGCCGGCTCCTTCGGGTACGAGAAGGAGCACTACGACCTGTCCCTCGCCATCGGGGACCGCCGGCTGTTCCCGGCGGTTAAGGCCAAGGGGCCGGAGTACGAGATCGTGGCCGCCGGCGTCTCCTGCCGCCAGCAGATCGCCCACGGCACCGGACGGCGGGCGCGCCACCTGGTGGAGGTCCTGGCCGACGCGCTGCCATGATCCTGATTCGTTGTAGGGTCTGGGCCGAGGAGGCGTGCGAGGAACCTTCGCGCATCGGACGCCGGTCTCCACGCATCACAATAGGCGCGGAAGGAAATATCCCCTCCGAGGGAGGAGTTGCGATATGGGAGTCTTCACGCACAAGTCACGGATGCCGTCCAAGCAGGAGGCGCTGCCGGGCCGCGCCGAGCGCATGCGTGTGCCGGCCGCCCACTTCGTGAATGGGAACCGCCTCGAGCCGCCCTTCCCGGCGGGAACCGAGCTCGCCCTGTTCGGCATGGGCTGTTACTGGGGGGCGGAGCGGATCTTCTGGAAGCAGCAGGGCGTCTATTCGACAGCCGTCGGATACGCCGGAGGGATCACCCCCAACCCCACCTATCAGGAGGTGTGCAGCGGGCTCACGGGACACGCCGAGGTCGCGCGGGTGGTCTTCGAACGGAGTGTGATCTCCTACGAATCGCTCCTGCGTCTCTTCTGGGAGAGCCACGATCCGACGCAGGGCATGCGCCAGGGCAATGACGTCGGGACCCAGTATCGCTCGGCCATCTACTGCTACGATCCCGCCCAGCGCGCGGCCGCCGAGGCCTCAAGCCGAGCATACCAGCAGGCGCTGAGCCAAGCTGGTCTTGGACGGATCACGACCGAGATTCTCGATGCGCCGGAGTTCTACTATGCCGAGGAATACCACCAGCAGTACCTCGCGAAAAATCCACGCGGCTACTGCGGCCTCGGCGGCACCGGCGTCCGCTGCCCGACGAGCGTGATCGAGACGACGTTACCTGCGATCACGGTCGTACCCCGCACCGTCTGCGGCGCTACCGACCCGCATGCCCGCCACTTGGTGGAGGTCCTGGCCGACGCCCTGCCATGATCCCGGCTTGACAGGGGCTTCGCTTCCGACTACATTATGCACAATTGCATTATGCAGTGTTGCATAATGCAGTTCTGCATAACCCCGGAGACGACATGGAGAACCCGTTCAAGTTCGGATCCGTGGTCAGTGGCGAGGACTTCGCCGACCGCCGCCGCGAGCTGGCGGAGCTGAGCCGGGAACTGGCGGGCGGGCAACACATCTTCCTCCTGTCGCCGCGCAGGTACGGCAAGACCTCCCTCATCCTCACCCTCCTGGACCGGCTGCGCTCGCGGGGCAGACTCGTCGCCTACGTGGACGCCTTCCGGACCACCACCTCCGCCCAGTTGCTCGAGGTGATTGCCCAGACGGTGCTCCGGGCGGCCGAGTCCCGACCGGAACGGCTGTTGCGTCTGGCCGGGGACCTTCTCGGGCGGCTGCGCCCGCATGTCGGGACGGATTCCGCAGGCAAGCCGACCCTCTCCCTGGATCTCGGCGCCTCGCCCCGCAGCAGCCTCGCCCTCCAGGAAGAGGTTCTGGCTCTCCCGGAGCGCCTCGCCCAGAAGCGCAAGCGTCGCCTCGTCCTCGCCTTCGACGAGTTCCAGGAGATGAAGCGATTCCCAGGCGCCAGCCTGGAGAAGGCCATGCGATCCCACTTTCAGCACCATCGTCATGTGAGCTATCTGTTTGCCGGATCGAGGCAGAGCGTGCTCCAGGACATGGCGACCCGTGAGCGGAGCCCATTTTACAAGTTCGGCCGAGTCATGTCCCTCGGCCCGATCCCCCAGGAGGAATTTGCGCCATTCCTGGAGGCACGCTTCAAGCGCGGCCGCCTTGGTGTCTCCGCTCACGTGTTGGCGGCTATCCTGTCGGCAGCCGACGACGTCCCCTACAACGTCCAACGGCTCTGCCACCAACTCTGGGACATGCTCGCGGGGAAAACCGATCGGATCACAGAGAAAGACATCGGCAGGGCCATCGCGATCATCGTGGTCCAGGACGCGCCGTACTTCAGCACTGCCTGGGATCGGCTGTCCCTGCATCAGCGACAGGTCTTGCAGGCGATCGCCAGGGCCGGCGGCCGGAACGTCTTTGCCAGCGATTTCCTGACAGCCCATCGCCTGGGATCCCACTCCTCGGTGCAGACCTCGCTTCGGCAATTGCTCAAAGAACAGATTGTGTTGAAGGTCAACGGCGAGTATCGAATCGCCGACTCCTTCTTCCGGGAGTGGATCGGCACCCGGTCGGCCTGAGTGGCTCCTGCTTCCCCTATTCTTCCAATCACAACCATAGCACCCTGAGACGTCCGGCCGAGCAGTCATTTGGCGGTTCTGGCTTGGTGTCATGCGGCCCGGTGAGGGATAGTGTTTTGCAACTCGGAGGAGCCGTTCTCCCAGGAACTCCGTGAAGGGGGCTGCCATGGACCTGAACGCACTGAAGGACGCGGTGATCAACGGGGACCTGAAGGGATGCACCATCCTGACCGAGGTGGCGATCCAGGTGGGGTTTTCGCCGCAGAAGGTTTTGACCGAGGCCCTGGTCCCGGCCATGGAGGTCGTGGGGGAGAAATTCCGGTGCAACGAGGTTTACGTCCCGGAGGTGCTGGTGGCGGCCCGGGCGATGAAGAAATCGCTGTCGCTGCTCAAGCCGCTCCTCATCCAGACCGGCGCCAAGCCCGTCGGCCTGGCAGTGGCGGGCACCGTGAAGGGGGACCTGCACGACATCGGGAAGAACCTGGTCTGCATGCTGTGGGAGGGCGCCGGATTCGAGGTGGTGGACCTGGGGGCCGACGTCGCCCCGGACAAGTTCGTCCAGGCGGTCAAGGACACCGGGGCGCAGATCGTCGGGATCTCCACGTTGCTCACCACGACCATGCTGGGCATGCGGGATGTCATCCAGGCCCTGGAACGGGCCCAGCTCCGCGAGAAGGTGAAGGTGATGGTCGGCGGCGCGCCGGTCACCCAGACCTTCGCCAACGAGATCGGCGCCGACGCCTACGGCGAGAGCGCGGCCGTGGCCGTGGAGAAGGCCAAGGTACTCCTGGGCGCCGCCTGACGCACTGAACGACGTTCGACCGTTCGATAGTTCGGTCGTTCGGGGGTTCTCGGAACCGGAGTGAACAACCGAACGCTCGAACCACCGAACGCTCGAACGCTGTCTCGGGAGATTCGGTCATGACCCACCGAGAGCGCGTGCTGACCACCCTGAAGCGCCAGGCGCCCGATCGGGTCCCGGTGGACCTGGGCGGGACACTGGCCAGCACCATCAACATCCACGCCTACCGGCGCCTGATGGCCCAGCTCGGGTTCGGCGCGGATCCGCCCGTTGCCTATCTCTCCCGGCGGTCGAACAGCGTGCTGCCGGACGAGCGCCTGCTCTCCCACCTGGACGTGGACTGCCGCGCCGTGATCCTGGACAATCCCGACGTGAACCCGGAGCGGGTGCTGCCCGACGGCTCCCTGTATGACGAGTGGGGCATTACCTGGAAGCACGTGGGCGAGGGCCAGCATTTCATCAATGCCGATGGCCCCTTCTACAATCAGGAGCCGGATCCCGCGCTGGTGGACAAGTTCGCGTGGCCCGATCCGTTGGACCCTGGACGCTCCCACACCCTGCGCAGCCAGGCCCAGGCCCACCGGGCCAGGACCGATGCCGCCATCATCCTCGTCCTGGGGGTGGGGGCCGTCCACCAGATCCAGTTCATGCGCGGCTATGCGGCCTCGCTCGAAGATCTGATCGTCGCGCCGGATTTCGTTCGGGCCTTCATGGACCGGTACGTGGATTTCTGGATCCGCCTGACCGAGCGTGCCCTCCAAGAGGTGGGGGATCTCGTGGACGTCGCCATGTTCGGCGACGATCTGGGCACCCAGCAGGGACTGGTGCTGAGCCCCGCGCTCTACCGCCGGCTCATCAAGCCGTACCACGTCCGGATGGTCCAGACGGTCAAGCGATTCAACAAGCCCCTGCTCCTGCATAGCTGCGGCTCGGTGGCGGCCTTCATCCCGGACTTCATCGAGGCGGGTGTCGATGCGCTGCATCCCATCCAGGTGTCGGCCAAGGACATGGACAGCGCGTGGCTGAAACGGGAGTACGGCCGCGACATCACGTTCTGGGGCGGGGTTGATACGCAGCGCGTGCTGCCCACGGGAACCCCGGCGGAGGTCCGGGGGGAGGTCCGGAGGCGGATCGCCGACCTCGGCCCCGGCGGCGGGTACGTCCTGGGGGCGGTGCACAACGTCCAGGCCGAGGTTCCGGTGGAGAACGTCCTGGCTATGGTCGAGGCGGCGAAAGAGTTCGGCCGGTACTAGGCCGTTCAAGGTGCGAGGTTCGATGTGCAACGTTGAACGTTGAACCTCGAACATCGAGTCTGGTGCTTGATGGCTGATGCTGACACCCCGCAGATGACCAGCGTGACTCAGGCCTCCCAAGGGTTGGCCGGCAGGCGGCACCTGATCGCCTGCGAGGTGTTCAGGGACGAGTTCGAGGCGGTCTCGCCACCCGATCTCATCCGAAGCTACCTTCCCCAGGGACTTCACCGGACGCCGGGCAAGATGCCGGCCGCCATCCAGGAGATCCTGGACGGGGTGCCGGCGGTTCTCGGGTCCATCCTCCTCGGCTACGGCTTGTGCAGCAACGGCGTCGTGGGGGTCGCCTCGCGAACGGCCCCGCTCATCATGCCCCGGGTGCACGACTGCATCGCGCTCCTGCTCGGCTCCCGCGAACGCTACGAGGCGGAGGTGGCCGCCTGCCCCGGGACCTACTACATCACCCCCGGCTGGGCCCTCTACGGGACGACCTCGCTCACCTGCTACAAGAACGAGTACCTGCCCAAGTACGGGGAGGAAACCGCCCGCTACATCGCGACGGAGTTGCTGAAGAACTATAGGCGGGTGGCCCTGATTGACCACGGCATCGGCGACATGGACGCCGCCCGGGCCCACGCAAGAGAGATGGCGGAGGTCTTCAACCTGTCGTACGCGGAAATCCCCGGATCGGTGGACTATGTCCGCCGCCTCGTCCACGGCCCCTGGGACAGCGACGACTTCGTCCTGGTCCAACCCGGCACTCGCATCAACTCGTCCCCATTCCTGTCCCTCCACTCAATCGCCCTCGCGTAGCCTCACGCTGCCCGCTACCCCTCCCGCCCGCGCCAGAGGACTTCGGCAAGATCGGGCGAAGGGGCCCGGGGTCCTGGAGTTCGTCGGGATCTTTCGGCACAGTTGTCGGAGGGCTTGGTCTCAGCCGGCCGCGAGGCGGGTGACCAGCCAGCGGGCGGTGCGCAGGAGCCGCGCATCGCCGTCGCGCGGGCCGACGAGCTGCACGCCGAGCGG
>JACQXP010000319.1 GCA_016208645.1 Candidatus Methylomirabilota bacterium
CTCTCTGGGGGCCCGCCCCCTGCCCTGACTACTGCCGCCCCCCGTCTCCAGTCGAGGCTATCGAATTCCCAGCACGGGTGCCGTCCCCGTGGACCCTACCATTCCAGCCGGGCGATGTTGCCCGCCACAGAGCGCGCCTGCTGCACGGCCACCTGCGCCGTCGGAGGCAGCACGGCCTGGAGCCGGGGGTCGAATGAGTGGGTGCTATCCCCGATGACGTAGACACCCGGAAACGGCGGCAGCTCCAGGGTTTCGTCCACCACCGCCCGGCCCAGCTTGTCCCGCTCGACGGGCAGGGCCTCCACCACCGGGGTGGCCCGCACCCCGGCTGTCCAGATCTGGCCGGTCGCCTCGGCCAGGACGATCCGGACCTCCCGCGGATCCAGACCCCTATAATGCCTCACCAGCGTCTTTCGGGCAAGGTCGAGAAGCTCGGTGGCCAGCTCCACGCCCGTGCAGCCGGCCCCCACCAGGACGAAGCTGAGGAGCCGCCTCCGCCTCCCCGGGTCCGGTTCGATCACCGCCCGCTCGAACATCTCCAGGACGTGGTTGCGAAGCCGGACGGCATCCTGGAGCGTCTTGCCAGGATGACGATCCGCCGTCCCATCATCGCGACCCCGCCCCGGAGGACAGCCCCATCCCCCGGATCTCCCCGATATCGGCCAGCGTGGCCGCCAGGGCCTGCGGGCCGTCGCTCCCGCCCGACGGAAGCGTCGCGTAGGACACCCCCGTGTGGGAGACGGCCCGGGCATCCTCCTGGGGGGTGGTGGAGACGGCCACGATGGGCAGGCTGGGGGCCAGCTTCCGGACAGCCGTGATGAGCAGTAGGCCATTGAGCCCGGGCGTCTGCATGTCCAGGATCAGGAGATCGGCATCCACGACCTCGACGGCGCCCAGGACTTCCAAGCCCGACTCACAGACCGTCAGGCGGGGCCGGTGAGGATCGAGGACCCGGGTCGCCGCGTCCACGAGCGTGGGATTATTGGAACAGACGATGATGTGTTGGCTCATCGCGAATCTTCCGCCGGCCCCCCGGGTGCCTCCCCGGGTCCGGCTCCCGATTTCCGTCTGCCGAAGCGAGTATGAGAGAGGCAAGGATCGTACCAGCCGCACCGGGAAGCCCGGCCGGCCCCCCTGTCCCGACAACTCTCCATGAACAAAGCGAAAAGGTTACCGCCCGGCAAGATTCGATCGCCGGTGATCCCCCGCGCAGGGTGGGAATTCTCCCGGGGGGGCGGATTTTCTCCGGGTAGACGACCGACGCCGCTGGGACCGCCCAGCCTGCAAGAAGGGCCGACCGGTCGCATAACCCGGTCTGGCATCCTCAGATATACTGCGGTTCAG
>JACQXP010000320.1 GCA_016208645.1 Candidatus Methylomirabilota bacterium
ATCCAGGCCCTCTACAACGCCGATGCCGGCACGGAAGAGGCCAAGATGCGCCTGAGCCCGACGAATCCCCCGACCCCCGTCTGCAGCAGTACGACGCCCACCGCGCCCAAAATCGAGGTGGGCACCAGCGCGAACTGGCGTGCGTACGTCCTCTCCGGCCACAGCCAGTCCGAGCTTCCCAGCCTGGACCCGACCTACGGGAAGGCGGCGCCAAACTACACGACCACCGAGAGCACCAGCAACTACCTCTATTGCACCACGGTGCAGACCGGCTCGAGCCAGATCCCCTGGGGCTGGGCCCGCATCCAGCACAAGTTCAACGCGGCCGGGAACATCCTCTACCAGGATGCCATCACCGGGAATGAGACGACCAGCTCCTCCCAGGTGGTGGGGAGCACCACGGTCTACAACCCCCCCCTCCTCCTGGTGACCACCGAGGGGATCCAGGGGAGCGTCCGCCGGATGATCTCCGTGGAGTACCAGCCCATCGTGAGCACCACCACCACCACCACGGACGTCATCACCGACCCCTTCGGGAACGCCGCCCACGGGGTGGGCCCCGTCACCCTCACGGGGAATGCCACCACCGACAGCTACGACTCCCGCCTGGGGGCCTACAACGTGAACGGGAACTTGGGGACCAACGGGGACATCAGCACGGACTCGACAGCGGGCAGCGCGGTGACCATTGAGGCCGGCTCCACAGTCAATGGGGACGTGCAGGTCGGCCCGGGGGGGAACACGAGTAGCGCCATCCAGAACAACGGCACCATCACGGGGACCACCTCCACCGAGGCCACCACCTGGAACCTCCCCCTCTCCAGCATCCCCACCGGGGTGGTGAACCAGGGGCCCCTCTCCATCGCGGGCAATACGGTGCGGACGCTCACCGAGGGGACCTACTGGTTCTCCTCCCTCAGCATCTCGGGCAACGGCCAGCTCCAGATCAGCGGGGCGGTGAAGATCTACGTGACGGGCGCCATCAGCATCAGCGGCAACGGGGTGGCCACGGCGAATAACGCCCCCACGAACCTCCTGATTTACGGCACGCGCGACCCGACCAGTACGGACCCCGCGTGTGTCAGCAGCAACTGTGCCACCAGCGTGGCCATCACCGGCAACGGGAGCTTCTACGGGGCCGTCTACGCCCCCCAGGCGGGCATCACGGTCTCGGGCAACGGGGCGGTCTACGGGGCCCTCACCGGGGCCAGCGTCACCGTCAACGGCAACGGGGGCCTGCACTACGACGAGGCCCTGCAGAACCTCGGCCGCTACGTCACCACCACCTCCTCCACCACCTACACCACCACCGGCTTCACCCGCTACTCCTGGCGGGAGATCGCGTTCTAGCACTTGGTCGGCTCGTCCACCAGACGGCGGCAGTCCGCAGCGAGCTCGGAAGGATTGCACAGACCGATGAGCTGGAGAGAGACCCGGATGAGGCATTCCACCGGGACCCCCCACGGGTTCAGCCTGCTTGAACTCCTGGTGAGCGCATCCATCCTTGTGATAGGCATTCTCGGCGTCCTCATTGCGTTCCCGACAAGCTACCAGAATGTCGGCCACGGGGGCCGCGTGGTTCAGGCGACAAACCTCGCGCAGCAGAAGATCGAGCAACTGCGCAATGGGTCCTTCCCCCCGGCCGTCGGCCAGGAAACCACCGGGCAGTACGCGCGGAGCTGGACCGTCAACGTTTCGGGCACTTCGCCTGACCGGCTGGCCACGGTGACCGTGACCGTCGGTTGGACGCGACAGACCGGACCCATGAACGTCCAGCTCCTGACCATCATTCCTGAATCCTGAATCATGAGCGCATTCCAGAGTTGCCGTGCGTCACGTCGCCCGGACTTTCCCCGGGGGGTGAGTTTAGTGGAGCTCCTCGTGGCAATGGCCACCACCACGGGGATTCTCGGGAGTATCTTCCTGGTCCTGACGACCGGCCAGGCGCTGTTCGCCAAGGGCCAGACCTGGATGGAGGTCCAGCAGGATGCCCGGGCGGCCCTCGAACGAATGGTTCGGGAGCTTCGCATGGCCGGCACGGGAGTCCCGTCCGCCACGCAACCATCGGCCCTGACCGCATTTGTGACTGCCCAGGCAAGCACGCTTGTCTTCCGGGCGAACCTGGAAAACGCCACCACCTCCCTCACCGCCTCCGCCGCGAACGGAGACACGACATTGACGGTCGCCTCCTCGGCCAAATTCAGTACCGGGGACCCCGTCTATCTCACCGATGGGGCACGTTGGCAGCAGGTGACCATCGCCG
>JACQXP010000321.1 GCA_016208645.1 Candidatus Methylomirabilota bacterium
AACCCGGCGTCGCCGGAACCAAATTCGACATTTCACTCGGAGGAAATTACTCCCAGTACCGGCCCAGCTTGCCGGCCCGCAGGAAGGTTTCGACGTCGGCCTCGCCGACGCGGAACCGCTCCACCTCGGCCAGCGCCAGGTAGTCCAGGCGCATCCGGCCGAGCTGCTTGTGCTGGATCTCCTCGTCCACCCCCCGGGCCCCGGCCGTCGCCGTCACGGCCGGCCCCTGCGTCCGTCCGGAGGTGAGACCGCGCGCCAGGGCCTGGCCCAGCTCGCCCCCACCCCTGGCCGGTTCGACGCTGAACACACCATCCTCGACGGCCATCTTGGCGGGCACGTCCCGGAACCGCACCAGCACGAGCTGCCCGCGCGCGTTCTTCACCGTGACCTTGCGCAGTGCCCCGCCGGCCCCGTAGGTCAGATCGCCCATCTGCTCCCCCCCGCGCAGGCGATAGCGCAGCAGGCGCCCGTCCGCCGCATCCACCCACACGGTCCAGGCGCCTTCCGGGCCCGTCCCCTCGATGAGCTGGGCGGGCCGCCCGCCGACCGCCTCGCTGCCTCCCAGGCGGGCCCCCGCGGGGGAAATGCCCACCGGGAAGGCCTGCTCCCAGAGCGCCCGGCGGACCTCCGGCGCCACCTCGGAAAGACGGGTTGCCCCCACCTGGGTGACCAGCCAGGTCTCCTTGCCGTCGTGCACCACCAGGCGGACCGCCTTGCTGGCGACATCCGTCATCTCCACCCGAACCCGCGGTGCCTTGTAGGTGTATCGGGCGCGGGCCACCAGCGGCAGGTCCGCCTCGGTCGTCGCCCCGCCCGGCAGGGCGAAGACGGCCTCGGTCGCCTGCCCCTCGCCCGGCGCCAGCACGCCGCGTGCCGCCCTGGCCAGCGTCTCCTCCGCCGTGGCGGCGGCGGCCAGGGCCGGTGCGAACAAGAGCAGGCCCAGGACCGCCCCGCTACCCCGTCCCCATCTGGATGGTGGCCGCTTTCGTGCTGGGCTCATAGATGTGAACCTCCTCTTCGCGTCCGCGGATCTTGACGCCCCCGATCTCGCGCCACTCGATCCCTGCCCCGTCCACGCGCTGCCGGGTGGCCCCGCTGACCAGGATCTGGGTCCTGTGCTCCTTGTTGAGACCCTCCAGGCGCGAGGCCAGGTTCACCGGATCCCCGATGATGGTGTATTCCTTCTTCTGCTCCGAGCCGACGTTGCCCACCAGGACCTCGCCGGTATTGATGCCGACGCCGATCCGCAGGGGCACGCCGGTCTGCCGCCGCCAGTCCTCCTGCAGGCCCTCCACGGCCGCCAGCATCTCCAGCGCGGCGCGCACCGCGCGACTCGGATGGTCGGGGGTGGCGATGGGCGCGCCGAAGAAGGCCATGATGCCGTCCCCGATGTACTTGTCCAGCGTCCCGCCGTGGCGCAGGATGATCTCCGCCATGCGGGACAGGTAGGTGTTGAGCGCGCCCATGACCGTCCCCGGGTCCAGCTTCTCCGAGGTGGCGGTGAAGCCCCGGATGTCGGAGAAGAGGATCGTCACCTCGCGCCGCGTGCCGCCCAGGGCCAGCTTGCCCGGGTCCGCCAGCAGTTCCTCCAGGACCGCATCCGACACGTACTGGCCGAACATCCGCTTGAGCTGTCGCCTTGCCCGCCCCTCGACCAGGTAGTGATCCAGCAGCACCGCCACCAGCCCCAGGGTGAGGCCCCCGCTGGGCGCCACCAGATCCAGCCACAGGTGGCGGGACCCGAAGGCCCAGAACGCCGCCGCCACTTGCACGAGGGCCATCCCCAGGAAGGCCGCCGGAATGCCAAGGAGCGTCGGGAAGAAGCCGGCAACGAGGCCGGTCGCCGCCGCGATTCCGACGGTGAGCAGGGCGCCTCCCGGCTCCGGCAGGCGCCGCACCGCATCGCCGGCCGACAGGGTGTCCAGGGCCGCGGCATTCACCTCGACGGCGGGGAACACCCGGGAGAAGGGCGTGGACCGGAATTCGAAGGCGCCGCTCACCGTGGCACCGATGAAGATGATCTTGTTCCGGAAGGTCTCCGGGGGGATCTCGGGGGTCTCCCCCCGGACGATCTGCCCGTAGGAGCGGAGGACCCTCCAGGCCTGAACGTATGCGAACGTCTGCGCGCCGCCGCGCCACCGGAGCAGCATCATCCCGTCGTCGTCCAGCGGCACCACCCCCCGCCGGTTCTGGACGTCGGTGGCCCGGACCCCCGCCGGACTCACGGTCCCATCGGCGATGGCGGCAGCGAGGGACAGGCTCGGATACAGGCGGCCCTGGTACGCAAACGTGGTGGGCACCCGGCGGAGGATGCCGTCCTCGTCGGGATCCACGCTGATGCCGCCGATGCCTTTCGCCGCAGCCAGCAACTCCGGAAGCGGCAGGGTGATGCCCTCGTACCGCGCCGGGGTGAGAGGCGGCTGCACCGCGCGAAGATCGAGGGCGCCGGAGGCGGCGGATGCCTTCTCCCTCTCGACGGCCTGGCGATGGAAGACGGCCGCCAGGTACACGTTCCCCGCCTTGGCGATCGCCTCGGCGAAGGCCCGGTCTCCCTCCCGTCTCTCCAGGTGGGGCTCGGCGAAGAGGATGTCGAAGGCGACCAGCCTGGGACCGCCGGCCCGCAGGTAATCCAGCATCAGCCCGTAGGCGTCCCGGGGCCACGGCCAGCGGCCCAGGATCGCCTGGAGCCGCTGGACGCTCTCCTCGTCCACCACGATGACGACGATGTCGGATCGCGCCGCTTTCCGGGCAGGGAACGCGCGGAACCGGGCATCCAGCGTCTTCAATTCGATCGTGTGAAGGAAGGGCAATCGGCCCAGCAGGAGGGCCAGGGCCGCCGCGAGGACGGCCCACAGGCAGGACCAGTGCCAGCGTTTGCCGGGGGGACGCAGCATGGGGAACGAGTCCTTGCGGGATAGCGTGCCCGGTGGATACCGGGGCATCCTAACAAAAAACGCCCAAGGGGCAAGCTGAAAATCGCCGGCGGGGGGTACCCATCGCTCCGAACGCGAAACGATGGATGGCTCGGCCTGGCCCGTCCGTTTGGCCTGGCCAAATGATCAATCTGGATCATTGACTCGGGGACCCGACGGTGTATACTAGGCACTGTAATTGATTACATGCGCCACTAAAAAGCATTACATGACCGATTTACCGCCTTCATCACCTGCATCCATTCCGAGAGCCTGATCGCCCCATGTCCCACCGGCCTCCCAGGGTCACCCGCCTCAAGGATGTCGCCCACCGGGCAGGTGTTTCCACCGCCACTGTGTCCCGCAGGGCCTGGTCCTGCCCGACATCGAGAATCCGTTCTTCACCTCGCTGGTCAAGGGCGTGGAACAGGCGGCCTCTGCGAAGGGCTGGAACGTCATCTTCTGCAATACCGACGAGGACATCCGGCGCGAAGAGGCGCTCGTCGGGACGCTGGTGGATCGGAAGATTGACGGCCTCATCCTTTGTCCCGCGGCCGGATCCCACGACTACATGGCCCGCTACCTCGAGCGACGGCTGCCAGTGGTCACGGTAAACCGGGCGCTGCGGGATCTCCCCCTCCCCGCCGTGACCTCGGACAACTTCCAGGGAGCGTACGAGGCCACCCATCATCTCTTGGCCAAGGGCCTGCGTCGCCTGGCCATCATCCTGGGAACCCCGAACGTCAGCACCACCCAAGATCGCCTCGCGGGTTGCCGGCGCGCGGCGGACGAGTTCGGCCTGGGGGCCGACGATCTCCTGCTCAAGGTGGGGTACGCCCGCACGGCCCAGGGCTACCAGGCTGCCCTGGAGTGCCTGGATACCAACTCGCGGCCGCAGGCGATTTTCGCCTTCAACAACCTGATGGCCGAGGCCGCCCTGATGGCGATCCATCGGCGGAGGGTCCGCTGTCCGGATGACATTGCCCTCATGGGCTTCGACGACTTCCGCTCTGCGGCCGCGTTGACGCCGCCCCTGTCGGTGGTAGAACAGAACCCGGTGGCGATGGGGGTCAAGGCGGTGGAGGAGTTGGCCCGGGTCATCGAGACCGGCGAACCCGCCCAGGCCCTCAGCCGGATCCCGACCCGGCTGGTGCTCCGCGCCTCGTGCGGCTGTGCCATGCCGCCGGAATGAGGCGTCGCCGAAACGCCTTGCCTGTGGCGGATGAGCGAACGATCCCCGGGCTCACCACGCCGGTGAGGACCCCGTTGGACACCCGAGCTCCGCCGGTCCGATGCGGAGCGTCAGACACCTCGGTCCGATGGAACCCCTTCACGGGGAAGAGGAGGCAGCCATGCGGAAAAAGAAACACGGATCGGTACACACCGGAGGGGATGGGACGATCAGCCGGCGGAAATTCCTCGGCGTGACGGCCGGGGCGACGGCCGCCCTCTCCTTCGGGACCTTCATCCGTAGCGGACTGGGTGCGGCCAAGATCAACGTCCTGACCTGGTCCAACACCCTGAACGCGATGGATGACACCCTGCGGGAGCAGGCCAAGCAGTACACCAAGGAAAAAGGTGTCGAGGTCAGCTTCGAGTTTATCAACCAGAGCGACCTCCCGACCAAGACTGCGGCCGCCGTGGAAAGCGGGGCCGGTCCCGACATCATCACCACCTGGAGCGACGGGGCGCACCTGTTCGACAAGGCCCTGATCGACGTGAGCGATGTCACTGGGAGCCTCGGCAAGCAACTGAAGGGCTGGACGAACATCGCCAAGGACATCGGCATCGTCGGGAAAGTCTGGAAGACGGTACCCTGGGGGATCATCCCCATCATCGTCGTGTATCGCTCCGACTGGCTCGAAGAAGTCGGCTACCGGAAATTCCCCGACACCTACGACGAGATGCTGGTGATGGCCAAGAAGCTCAAGGATAAGGGCCACCCGGTAGGCTTTGCCCTGGGCCGTGCCATTGGCGATGGCAACCAGTCCCACTATCCCATGCTCTGGGCCTTCGGCGGCGCCGAGGTGAAGAAGGACGGCAAGACGGTCGCCATCAACTCCCCCGAGACCGCCAAGGCCGTGGATTATCGCCGGAAGCTCTACCAGGCCGGTGAGACCGAGGACATCCTGTCCTGGGACGACTCCAGCAATAACCGCGCCTTCCTGGCCGAGGCCCTCTCGGTCACGGGCAATGCCGCCAGCATCTACTGGGCCGAGCAGAAGAATGCCCCCCACCTGCGCAAGGTGACCAATCATGCGCTGTGGCCCAAGGGGCCGGCCGGCCGCTTCGGCTACTCCACGGCCATGGGCCTGGGGATCTTCAAGTTCTCCAAGTTCCAGAAGGAGGCCAAGGCGTTCATCACCTGGCTGATCCAGCCGAAGCAATACTCCGCCTGGATCGGCGTCGGCGAGGGCCAGATCGCCGGGCTCGCCAACTACTACGAGGATGACCCCGTCTGGAAGAAGGATTCGAAGTTGGAGGTGGTCCGGGAGATCCCCAAGTACGTCCGGATGCCGGGATATCCTGGGCCGCCGTCGCGCCCCGCGGCCGAGGCGATGGTCAAATACGTCATCGTCAACATGTTCGCCAGGGCGGCCAAGGGGATGTCCACCGCCGAGACCATCAAGATCGCCGAGCAGGAACTGAAGGAGATCTACGGGAAAGCCTAGCGGACCGGGGGCCAAGAGAGGGATCGTGTCCATCGCGCGCGCGGAGCGATTGCCGGCCAGGCCGTGGGCGGCACGGTTTGTGAAGCCCGAGGCGCTCACCGGCTACGGCCTGATTTCGCCGGCCGTGTTCCTTATGATGGTGCTCCTGGCCTATCCCTTCGTCCTGGCCGTGTACATCAGCCTCAGCGATCGGGTCCTGGGGGAGCCGGGGAAGTTCATCTGGCTCGGGAACTTCCTCAAGCTCCTCCAGGACTCGCTGTTTCTCCAGACGGTCTGGAACTCCTTCGTCTATACCCTCTCCACGGTGTTCCTGAAGCTGGTCCTGGGATTGCTGCTGGCCCTGCTGCTGAACCAGGAGTTCCCCTGCCGGAACATGGTGCGGGGAGCGCTCCTCCTCCCGTGGATCGTCCCGACCTCGCTCAGCGTCCTCACCTGGCTCTGGATGTTCGACTCCCTGTTCAGCGTGGTGAATTACATCCTGCTCGGGCTGGGCCTTATCTCGCGGAAGATCCCCTGGCTGGGGGATCCTTTCTGGGCTATGGTATCCGTCATCATCGTCAACACGTGGCGGGGCCTCCCCTTCTTCGCCGTCTCGATCCTGGCCGGCCTGATGACGATCCCCCGCGAACTGTACGAGGCGGCCGAGACCGACGGGGCGCGGGCTCCGCGACAGTTCTGGCACATCACCCTCCCCCTCTTGCAGCCGGTCATCGCCGTGGTCGTGCTCTTCTCCACCATCTGGACGTTCGCCGATTTCCAGATCGTATACATCCTGACCCACGGCGGACCCATCAACGCCACCCAGATCTTCGCCACCATGGCCTACGACATCGCCCTGGTGGCCGGGCGCATCGGCGAGGGGTCGGCCATCTCCCTGTTCCTGTTCCCAGCCCTGCTCGTGGTGATCATCCTGATGCTACGGTATCTCCGTCGGGAGTAACGGGCCTCCATGCGACGCAAACGGCTGCGGACGATCAGGCGGATCTTCGGTCTCTACCTCCCCCTGGCGGCGTTCCTGTTCTTTGCTCTGTTTCCGTTCTACTGGATGCTCATCAGCAGCTTCAAGGCCAACCCGGAACTCTACAACCTCCGCGCCAACCGGCTGTGGATCAAAAATCCGACCCTGGAACAGTTCCAGGAACTCTTCAAGCGGACCGCCATCCTCCAGTGGCTCTGGAACAGTTTCTTCGTCTCGTTTCTGACCGCCATGATCTCGTTGGCGCTGGGTATCATGGCGGGGTACGCCCTGGCACGGCTGAAGTTTCCCGGGGCCCAGGCCTTCGGCCTGGCGACGTTCATCACCTATCTGGTACCGACAACGCTCATCTTCATTCCTCTGACCAGAGTGGTCCAGGCCCTGGGCCTGTCCAACTCCATCTGGTCCCTGGTGGTAACGTATCCCACGTTCCTGGTCCCGTTCTGCACCTGGATGCTCATCGCCTACTTCAAGTCCATCCCCAAGGACATGGAGGAGTGCGCGATGATTGACGGGTGCAGCCGTATCGGGGCCATGGTCCGGATCGTCCTCCCCATGGCCATTCCCGGGGTCATCTTCTCCGCCATGTTCAGCTTCACGCTCTCCTGGAACGAGTTCGTGTACGCGCTGACCTTCATCTCCTCTACCACTCACAAGACCATGTCGGTGGCGGTGCCCACGGAACTCATCCGGGGGGATGCCTACTTCTGGGGCGAGTTGATGGCCGCCTCGCTTGTTGGCTCGGTCCCCGTGGCCCTGCTCTATTCCTTTTTCATGGATTACTTCGTGTCCGGCCTGACCGCCGGCGCGCTCAAGGGTTGACGCCCGTACTCCCCACCTCGAAAGGAGGCTCTCCATGCAGTATTTCGTATCGAAGACGACCCCGCGGGCCATCCTGGTGATGTTCGACCGGGATGACCTGCTGCTGGAGGGACTGCAAGAGGTCGTGAAGAAGGAACGGATCGACACCGCCGCCATCACGGGCGGGATCGGCTCGCTCTCGCGGGTCCACCTGCACACCATCACCACCACCGCGGTCCAGCCCGTGGACAAGTACTGGAGCTTCACCGGCGCCATCGAGCTGGGGAGCGTCCAGGGCTCCGTCATCGGCGGTGACGTCCACGCGCACATCAGCGTGTACGACTGGGACGGCAAGACCACCTACATCGGCCACCTGGAGCCGGGCAGCCTGGTGGCCTACCGGGCCGAGGTCAGCCTGAATGTCCTGGAGGGGGTCCAGACCGAACGGTACAACGACGCGGAGGGGAACTTCCGCATCCGGCAGCGCTAACGCTTTGCTCAATGCCAAA
>JACQXP010000322.1 GCA_016208645.1 Candidatus Methylomirabilota bacterium
GATCGACGACTATCGGCCTTTCTCACCAGGTGCCATGGGCATGGAGTCACGCTCCGGCCTCTCGCGTGAGCTTGCCAAGGTGTGTTGGACCTCCATCCCCACATTCTACCAGGATCAAATCCCCTTGTGCTCGCAGCGGCGGGGCACGTTCATGGGCTTCCGGAAACTCGGCAGGTAAGCGGCTGGCGGACTCAGGCCGCCAATTCGCTTGAGCGGGAATGCAAGCGGGAGGAGCTCTCGCGCTCGGCCAGGAACTGGTCCACGGCGGCGCGCTGCTCTGCCACGGTGGGAATTTGGAAGACCCGGCGGAGAAAGGCGGCGGACTCGGGGAGACCCTTGGTGTACCAGCCGATGTGCTTCCGCGTGATGCCGACACCTGTCCGTTCGCCGTAGAAGGCGTACATGTCGTCGAGATGGGAGAGGAGGACGCGGCGAATCTCGGCCGCGTCAGGCGGCGGAATCCGGCGCCCGGTCACCAGGAAGTGGGCGATCTCGCGGAAGATCCAGGGGCGGCCCAGTGCGGCCCGTCCGATCATGACACCGTCCACCCCGGTCGCATCCAAAACCGCCTTTGCCTTCTCCGGCGTGTCGATGTCGCCGTTGGCGATCACGGGAATCCGCGCAGCGGTCTTGACCGCGGCAATCGTTTCGTACTCCGCCTCGCCGTGGAACATGCACGCCCGCGTGCGGCCGTGAATCGCCAGCGCCTGGATCCCTGCCGCCTCGGCGATGCGCGCAACCGTCAACGCATTTCGGTTCCCCTGGTCCCACCCCGTCCGAATCTTGAGGGTCACCGGCACGGGCACCGCTGCCACCACCGCATCCAGAATCCGTGCCACGAGCGACTCGTCCTGCAGCAAGGCCGAGCCCGCCATGACCTTGCACACCTTCTTGGCCGGACAGCCCATGTTGATGTCAATGATCTGCGCCCCCGCGTCCACGTTGTACCGGGCGGCCTCGGCCAGCCTGGTGGGATCCGCCCCCGCGATCTGGACCCAGATGGGTGGCGCCTCGCCCTCGTGGTCGGCGCGGCGCCGGGTCTTGGCCGACCCGTACAGAAGCCAGTTGCTCGTCACCATCTCGGAGACCGCCATCCCCGCCCCCATCGCCTTGCAGAGCTGACGGAACGGGCGGTCGGTCACCCCGGCCATGGGCGCGGCGATCAGATTGTTGCCGAGACGATACGGACCGATCTGCATGTCGAGGAACTCACTCTCCGCGACCACCCGCGGGCCTGCGCATGGTTCAA
>JACQXP010000380.1 GCA_016208645.1 Candidatus Methylomirabilota bacterium
AGGTAGATGGTGCCCTGGGCGATCTTCGCCTCCCGGGCGATCGCCCGGATCGTCGCCGCCGCGTACCCCCGCTGGGCGAAGACCTTCATGGCGGCATCCAGGATGGCCTGCCGCCGCTCCATTCGAAGATCCTCTCGCTTGGGTCGGGCCACGTCGTCCTCCCCGGGTCTTCCTGGGAGTCCCAACTGGGATGAATGAACGTTCAGCGAATTGCTTACGTTACTTCGGGGAGGGGGAGGTGTCAAGCGTGGGCCGGCAATTGTGATAGACGCCCCATGATCTCCCTGGCTGGCCGATCACTGTGGGGGCGTTCCGGGGTTGCCAGGAGGGCTGTGCCGGGCTAGGATACGCGCGCTTGGCAGGCGGTTTCCTGGCAACTTGGCAACTAGGCGATTTGGCAATCGGGTAACCCGGGCTCCTAAAGTTTCCGGCTGCCCGATTGCCTGATTGCCAAGTTGCCCAGTCGCCAGATTGCCAGATCGCCAGAGCGCCTGGTTGCCAGGTTGCCCGATTGCCTGATTGCCAGAGTGTCTGAGCGGAGGGATCCGACATGACGGACGTGGAGAGGCGTGCGAGGACGCCGCAGGAGATCGTGGCCCGGGCGAACGAGCGGATCCAGGGGACTTTCGCCGGGGTCCTGGGAATGGAATTCACACACCTCGCGCCCGACCGGGTGGAGGCGACACTCAAAACCCGGCAGGAACACAAGCAGCCCTGGGGGATCGTCCACGGCGGGGCGGTGATGACGCTGGCAGACACCGTGGCCGGAGCGGGGGCCTACATGAATATTGATCGCGGCCAGGAGACCGTGACCGTCGAGTTGAAGATCAACCTGATCGGAGCCGTGCGGGACGGCACGATCCGAGCCGAGGCGCTCCCCCTGCACCGGGGCCGCACCACCTCGATCTGGGAGACGCGGATCACCGACGAGGCCGGGAAGCTCATCGCCGTGGCCCTTTCAACTCATCTGGTCCTCGAACAGCACCCGCAGTAGTACAGCCCGGAAGAACTATCGCTCTGCGCCGCCGGCACCCCCCCTCACCCAGCCCCTTGTATAGACTGGGGAGAGGGAGAGGGGATCCTTGCGATCTGCACCCCGGTCTCCTCAGAGTTCCTGCACGAACCTGTTGGTGAAGAGAGATTCGACGTCCACCCGCTTCTTCAGCAGGCCCAGCTCCAGGTAGGTCTTCTCCACCCGCCTCAGGACGTCCATGTCGAACCAGCCCAGCCCGTGCTTCTTCGTCCCCTCGCTCACCGTGGACGCATTCCGGATCCTGATGATCTCCAGGTTTCGCTTCACGTCCTGCCCGTCGATGGCGTGCTTGACGGCCAGTTCGGCCGCCTTCTCCGGGTGGTCCAGCATCCACTGGCTCCCCTTCCGGTAGGCGCGCAGGAACCGCCTGACGAAGTCGGGCCGCTTCTGCGCCGTCTCTGCCCGCACCGCGAAGACGTCCGTGGGGATGTCCAGGTAGTCCCGGGCCCAGATGACGCTCACCTCTCCCAGGCCCTTCTGCTGGGCCGCCCAGAGGCCGGTATCGGTGGCGGCCGTGGCGTCCACCCTGCCCTCCATGAGCGGCCCGAAGTTCAGAACCCCCGTAGCCACCACCTCCACGTCCGACTCCCGCGACCCCACCGAGTGCAGGATGACGAGCAGGTTGTGCCGCGTCCCGCTGGCCATGCTGTAGACGCCGATGCGCTTCCCCTTCAGGTCCTGCGGCCGGGTGATGTTCCTGGACTTCAGGGACACCACGTTGAAGACATTCTTGGGATACACGTTGTAGACGACCTGGACCTGGGCCCCCTGCTCCACGCCGAACAGGATCGGCTCCACGTTGGTGAAGGCGAAATCGGCATTCCCGGCCAGCACGTGCTTGAGGGCCTCGCCGCCGCCCGCGCCCGGCACGAACTCGAAATCAAGGCCCTGCGCTTTGAACCACCCGAACTCCTGGGCGGCATAGACATTCGCCTGCTCCGAGATGGGCTGGCTCCAGCAGGCCATCCGGACCTTCTCCGGCGCCGCCACCCCCGGCCGGGGCCACTCGATCGCCGCCACCCCGGCCAGCGCCACGGTTGCTTTCAGGACCTGCCTTCGAGTCACGCTGCCACCTGCCATGTTGATCACCCTCCTTGAACTCTCACAAATGCGGAATGCGGAATCCCGAGGTCCGAACACCATTCCGCATTTGCCATTCCGAATTCCGCATTCCCTTCGCTCCCCGGCTCCTCCGCCCCTCTGCCCCCCGGCTTTCCTGCCCTCGGCTCTCGGCTCTCGGCTCTCCGCAGTCGGCTCTCGGCTCACGCCTCTCG